>CAZRGY010000107.1:0-10572 GCA_964599715.1 uncultured Verrucomicrobiota bacterium
TCCTTCCTCAGCGTGGGCCATGATGAGTATTGGGACGTGCGGCAGTATGATGCGGTGAAGGCTTCGATCGATGCCGGGGTGAATGCTTTGTGGCTGTGCGGTAATTCAGTTTTCGGCGTGACGCCGTTCTCGCCTTCCTCCGGCGGTCAGGCGAACCGTATCCTCACCCGCACCGGCATCTTCGGCGGGTTGACCGACGCCGAAGTGCAGGCGGAGATCCGCGTTTTCACCAAGGATTGGAAGCGCGATAGCCGCGATGAAAGCCTCATCATGGGCGCCCGCAGCATCGTGCCGTTCAATGGCGGCGGCGATTGGGTTTGCACCAAACCAGAGCATTGGATCTTCGCGGGAACGGGAATGAAACGCGGGGAAGCGATACCGGGGCTGGTCGGCTGGGAGCATCATGGCGCTCCGGCGAAGTTACCGGGACTGGAAGTCGTCGCTGAGGGCACTGCCTGGCGGGGCGGGGTGGCACCGGCTCACTGGACCGCTACAGTCCATCCGGGGCCGAAGGGGAACTTTGTCTTCAATGCGGCGACCATCTTTTGGACGCAAGGCTTGTCCAGTCCGCCGGGACACATCCTGCCATGGTCTCACTGGAGCCGTCCACACGGTCCGGATGCGCGGGTGCAGAAGATAACGGAGAATGTGTTGAAGCGTGCCTTGCGCTAAGCTTCGGTGGCAAAATAGACCAAGCGATTGTGCCCGTTCAGATTTGACCTTGAGGAGGTACGGGGCCATGCTCATGGCTAGGCCTAGATGCTTTATAAATCCTATTGCGCCAGCAAATTATGATCGCAAGCAAGACACACTCACAGGCGGGTTGGTTCCGGGCGGCACTACTCACCGTCACTTTCCTGTTCACCGCTCACGTTAAAGCCGACGTCAAACTCCCTTCCATCTTCACCGACAACATGGTGCTCCAGCAGGGCATGAATGTGCCGATCTGGGGGTGGGCAGATGAGGGGGAAACGGTGACGGTCCAATTCCGCGAACAGCGGGTGGTGGCGAAAGCGGTCAACGGCAAATGGAGCGTAAAACTCAAACCCCTCAAGGCGGGTGGACCGGATGAGTTTGTGGTCTATGGACGCAACCGCATCCAGTTGCGCAATGTGCTAGTGGGCGAAGTCTGGTTGTGCAGTGGGCAGTCGAACATGGAGTGGTCGATGACCCGGTCGTTTGAACCGCAGGCGGATATCAAACAGTCTGCGAATCCGAATATCCGCCTGTTCAAAGTGGAGAACGTGAAGTCGGACGAGCCCTTGGATGATCTGAAGCAACCATGGAATGTGGGCAAGTTCGCCTGGCAGGAAGCTGGCCCTCAGACCACGCCGGACTTCTCCGCGGTGGCTTATTATTTTGGCCGGGCCTTGGAAAAGGCGCGTGGCGTGCCGATCGGTCTGATCCAGAGCGATTGGGGTGGGTCTCCGGCGGAGGTCTGGATGAGCCAGGCAGCCTTGGAAGGCAATGCTGACTACAAGGCCAATATCTTGGACAAGTATCCGGCTGCCCGGGCGGCCTATGAGACGGCTGCAGCCAAGCACAAGGCGGAGAAGGCCAAAGGGCCTGCCCCACGTGCGCCTTGGAAGCCGACGGAACTCTACAACAGCATGATCCATCCTATTTTGGGCTATGGCATCAAGGGCGCCATCTGGTATCAGGGCGAATCGAATGCTGGCCGGGCCTGGCAGTATCGCAGCCTGTTCCCGGACATGATCAAGAACTGGCGCAAAGATTGGGGCCAGGGCGATTTCCCATTCCTGTTCGTGCAGCTTGCTCCGTGGGATCGTAACAAGAAGCGTTCGCTTGAGGAGATCACCAAGGCGCCGGTTGAAAGCGACTGGGCGGAGTTGCGTGAAGCGCAAACATTGACGCTTAAACTGTCCAAGACGGGTATGGTGGTCATCACGGACGTGGGCGATAAGGATGACATCCATCCGACCAAGAAACAGCCGGTGGGTGAGCGCTTGGCGCTGGCGGCACGGGCGCAGGTCTATAACGAGAAGATCGTCTATTCCGGGCCGATGTATAAGAACATGAAAGTGAAGGGCAACACGGCCACAATCTCATTTGATCATGTAGGCGGTGGGTTGGAAGCCAAGGGTGGCAAGCTGACCGGGTTCGCGATCTGTGGCGAAGACCAGAAATGGGTGTGGGCTGATGCGGAAACGGATGGCAAAGTGGTCACCGTGAGCAGCCCGGAAGTCGCCAAGCCGGTGGCGGTGCGCTACGGCTGGGCTGATTTCCCCGTGGTGAATCTGTTCAATGCGGAAGGTTTGCCAGCCTCGCCGTTCCGGACGGATGAGTTCCCGGTGACGACCCAGCCGAAGGACGAGAAGAAGTAAGACAAGTTTCCTTAAACACAAAAGCCCGGCCAGTTCGGCCGGGCTTTTTGTTTTCCGGAAAGGTGATCAACCCATGAT
Source organism: uncultured Verrucomicrobiota bacterium (assembly GCA_964599715.1). Classification (GTDB taxonomy): domain Bacteria; phylum Verrucomicrobiota; class Verrucomicrobiia; order Limisphaerales; family JAEYXS01; genus JAEYXS01. Next base: position 2,424 of record CAZRGY010000107.1, read on the forward strand.
GCGGCTGCCGCTGGTGAGCTTGATGCCCTTGAGCTCCATCTCGAGTTGTTGCGGGTTGGAGGACTTGGCCAGGGCTTCTTCCTTGGTGATGACCCCAGCATTGTAGAGGTCCAGCACGGATTTGTTGAAGTTCTTCATGCCATCTTCCGCACCCGTCTCGATGGCGAGCGGGAGTTCTTTCAGACGGTTTTCTTCAATGAGCTTACGGACGATAGGAGAGTTCACCAAGATCTCCTGGGCCGGGACCATGCCGCCGCCGATCTTGGGCACCATACGTTGAGCCACGATGGCTTGCAGCGTGCTGGCCAACTGGCGGCGCACCTGCTCGCGCTCATTCTCCTGGAAGAAGTCGAGAATACGGGTGACACCGAGGGCGGCATTGGTGGTGTGCAAGGTGGACATCACCAAGTGACCGGTATCGGCCGCGCCCATGGCGGTGCGGAAGCTGACGGCATCACGCATCTCACCGACCAGAATGATGTCCGGGTCCTGACGCAAGGCGTGTTTCATGCCCTTCTGGAAGGATTCGCAATCCAGACCGATCTCGCGTTGCTCGATGACGCACTGGTTGTCCTCGTAGCTGTATTCGATCGGGTCTTCCAACGTGACGATGTGCTTGCGGTAATTATCGTTCAGGTAACTGATCATCGCCGCCAGTGTGGTCGATTTACCAGAACCGGTGCCGCCGGCCATGAGGATGATGCCGCGGGGTGCCTCGGCGATCTTCAAGGTGATGGGGTCCAAGCCGAGGCTCTCAAAGGAGGGCACTTCGCTCTTCACATGACGCATCACCAACGCGTAGGTGCCGCGCTGCATGAAGAAGTTGGTGCGGAAGCGGCCGGCATCGGGTGTGTAGTAGGAAAAGTCAGCACCTTTCTCCGTCTCAAACTGGTGTTTGGCGTGCTTCGGGATGATGTAGTCTTCGAGAAATTCGAAATACTCCTGGTCGGGGACGGGGGCTTCGATGGTGACCAGCTTGCGGTGGAGCCGGAAGACTACTGGGTGACCGGCCTTCATGTGAAGGTCAGAGGCTCCCGCGTCGACAGCAGCCTTCAGGATTTTGTGGAACAGGTTGATTCGTTCGTCATGGACCTGGTGATGCATGACTCAACGAATACGCAGAAGAACTGGGCCAGTCTAGCCCAGAGAGAGTCCGACCGTAGTTTTTTCTAAGCTTGGGCCAATACGCCAAGACGCTCTTGGGCCTGGCGGGAAAGATTCATGAAAACGAACGAAACGACATAACCACTTTTGTGGCAGCCATCACAGGCGACCACGACTCCGGAACCACGCACTTTCTTGGCGTCTGGAGACTGGATGTCGACCGTCATTTCGGACCAGACGGGAACGGCCTTGCTGCTGAGAAATTCTATGCCATTGCGACGGAACTTGATCGCATTGGTTGAGAGGGTGAGACGGACTTCGGACTGCGGTTGCTGGTCGAATACACCAGAGGTGTCTAGTTTGCTCGTGCTCATCGCTCAGTAAATTTACCACATCCCCGGCTGGCGTCAATTTGCAGTTAATCACCACTCGATGACGGCTGCACCCCAGGTGAGCCCGGCACCGAAAGCCAGCAACAGCACGAGGTCGCCCCGTTGGATCCGGCCTTCCGAGACGGCTTCGTCCAAGGCGATGGCCACGGAGGCAGCGGAGGTGTTGCCGTATTTGTGCAGATTCACGAACAATTGCTCCGGCTTGGCTCCCAAGCGATCACCCACGGCATCAATGATGCGCTGATTCGCCTGATGAGGGATGATGCACTTGATCTGGGAGATATCGAGCTCGCAACGCTTCAGCGCCTCTTGGGAGGCCGTGTACATGGCGTTCACGGCGTTCTTGAAGGTCTCCTTGCCGTCCATGCGGAGGTAATGGAGGCGGGCATCCAACGACTTTTGCGTGGCTGGATTGCGGCTGCCGCCACCGGGCATGGACAGGAGCATGGCCTTGTTACCATCCGCTCCCATGCAAGCAGTCAGCAAACCGTGTGAATTGGGGCGATTCTGCAGGATGACGGCCCCGGCACCATCGCCGAAGAGCACGCAGGTATTGCGGTCCGACCAGTCGATGATGGAGGAAAGCTTTTCGGCACCGATGACCAGCACTGTATTGTATGTGCGGGACATGATGAACTGCTGGCCGACCTCCAAGGCGTAGATGAAACCGGAGCAGGCGGCCTCCAGATCAAACGCGGCCGCTTTCTTTGCGCCGAGCTTGCTTTGAACCAAACAAGCCGTGGCCGGGAAGGGCATGTCCGGCGTGATGGTGGCGACGATGATGAGATCGATCTCTTCGGCGGTGACACCCGCGCGTTCCATGGCGCGCAGGGCGGCCTTGGTGGCGATATCAGAAGTGAATTCATCTGCGGCGGCCACGCGGCGTTCTTTGATGCCGGTGCGGGTGGTGATCCATTCGTCCGTGGTCTCGACCAGTTTTTCGAGGTCGGCATTGGTGACGACCTTTTCGGGCACGTAGGCACCGACGGCGCTGATGGAGCAGGTGCGGCCTTGGAAACCGTGTGCGGCGCGAGGGTTCTTCAGCTTGCGGGAGGAGGTGTTACTCATTTGGCTGGTAAAGCAGTTACGGTGGCGAGCTTGGCATTCGCCTGGTTGATCTCTTGGATGATCAACTCGTTGAGTTGGTGTTTCACGGCCTCGCCGGCGACGCGGATGGCGTTCATGACCGCTCTTTCCCGGGCGCCGCCGTGGGCTTTGATCACGTTGCCATTCAGGCCCAAGAGGATCGCGCCACCATAGACTTCCGGATCGAGCCGGCTCTTGATGTTACGAAACGCGCCTTTGGCGATAAGGGCACCCATCTTGTATAGCGGAGTAGCGGTAAGCTCGGATTTTAGCAGGCCCATCATGGCATAGCCAAGCCCTTCCGAAGTCTTCAGCACAATATTGCCGGTGAACCCGTCGGTGACCACGACATCCACGGCATCATCAAAGAGGTCATAGCCCTCGACATAGCCGATGTAATTGAAATCGAGGTGAGAGCAAAGGCGGTGGGCTTCGCGGGTCAGTTCGGTGCCCTTGGTCTCTTCGGAGCCGTTGCTGAGTATACCGATGCGCGGCTTGGCTTTGCCGAGCAGTTCGCGGGCGTAGATATTGCCCATGATGGCGAACTGCACCAGATAGGAAGGTTCGCAAGCGGGATTGGCCCCAGCATCGATCAGCACGAAATCACTTTTGCGCGAGGGCATGCGCGCGGCGAGCACCGGTCGCTCGACATTTTCCAAGCGGCGCAACTTCATCGAACCGGCCACCAGAGCGCCGGTGTTGCCGGTGGAGATGACGGCATCCGCCTTGCCATCCTGGACGAGCCCGATGGCCCGGACCATGGAGGAATCCTTTTTCTTGCGGATGGCCTCCAGCGGCTTGTCCTCCATGGTGAGGACTTCGCTGGCGTGCTGGATACGCAGACGCTTATCACGCAAAGCAAGACGATCGACGCCGACTTTTATTTCGGCCTCGTCGCCTACGACAATGAGTTCGTGAATGTGGGGGTAGGCTTCGAGCGCCATCTTGACGCCGGCAAGGATGACCTCGCTGCCGTTATCCGCCCCCATCACATCCACCGCGATGCGCATAGATGGAAAGAGCGCGGTAGGTGACACACCAGCCGCGCCCAGCTTGGAAAAGCTTAGCCTAAGGCTTCCACAGTCAGGACCTGACGGCCCTTATACGTGCCGCAGCTCGGGCAGACCCGGTGAGGGACCGCCGGTGCGCCGCATTGCGAGCAGGTGGAAAGCTGTGGCAGCTTCAAAACACTGTTGTAAGCCCGGCGCATGCGCTGACGGCTCTTCGATGGCTTACGTTTTGGTACGCCCATAAAATTATCCTTAATCCAGTTTCAGTTTATCCAAAGCCGCCCACGGCGACGGAGCATCCTCCGTTGCTTCAACCGGTGAATCAGAGGACGACATTGAGGCTGGTTTTTTCCAGCCTTTGCAGTCGTCTCCGCACACCGGACGTTGCGGCAATTCGAGCAGCATATGTTCCCGGATATACGGAGTCAAGTCCACGCAATCGTTGTCTACGGGTACCGCGTCCTCGCCACTCAGGGGCAGATGACAGGCCCAAGCCTCTTCGCGGATCGGGAAATCAAACGGTTTGAGGCAGCGCGAACACTCGCATTTCAGGGTCAATTCCAAGCTGCCCTGCGCCAGCAAGGCGTTGTCCATGAGGGAGACTTCCAAATCATACTTTAACGGTAACGGTGTCTTGATGAGTTCGTCCAAGCCAGCAATGCCCAGTTCTTCACCAGTCAATTCGCCAGTCTCCTGCCGGGAGTCTTCCTCCAAGTGACGCAGATTTACGAGTAACGCCATGGCTTCAATGTCCGTCAATGCGCCGGATTTGCAAGCTTCTCCAGCAGGGCTTTTTTGACGCCGACCGGCACAAAGGGGGTGATATCGCCGCCGAGCCGCGCAATCTCTTTGATGATGCGGGAACTGAGGAACGTGTAGGTGTCCTTGGGCATCATGAAGATGGTTTCCACGCGTTCGTTCAAGTTCCGGTTCATGAGCGCGAGCTGAAACTCGAATTCAAAATCTGACACGGCGCGCAGTCCGCGGATGATGGCGTCCGCGCGTTGATCATCCACGTAGTGCACCAACAGTCCGCTGAAGCCATCCACTTCCACGTTGGGCAGATCGCGCGTCGCCTCGGCCACCATATTGCGGCGCTCCTGCATGGTGAAATAGGGAGATTTGCCCTCGTTTTGCGCCACGGCCACGATGACGCGGTCAAACAATTTGGCCGCCCGCTGGACGACATCCAGATGACCGTTCGTGAAGGGGTCGAAACTGCCTGGATAAACCACGGTGCGCATAGAGACAACGTAATGAGGCGCGGGAATCTCGGGAAGAAATTTTAACGGCCTATGTTTTCAACGGATTATTCAATTCAGTTGAAGAACTCTTGGCCAGCATCGCCGTCTGGTCGGCCTCACTCTCACTCTCTCGCCACGGTACCTCGTAGATGGGCACGGGATCTTTGATGCCTTTGACCATCACGGGGGGCAGGCTGGTGCATTTGGCGGCCAAGTCGGGGACAAATTTTAGCAATTCCTTATAGGTGGACTCGCCGATGATGATGCGACCACGGCCCGAGACACCTTCCAAGCGGCTGGCCAGGTTCACTTCGCGGCCGAACACGGTGTAGTTCAAGATATGCTGCTCCGAGCCCATGAGCCCGACGATGCAGATGCCGGTATTGATGCCGGTGCCAAGTGAGAGCAGTGGCAGCATGTTGAGCGGGTATTTGCCTTCCGCGGCACGTTTGATATTCTCCTCCTCCCGCTTTTTATTCTCTGCGGCGCGTTCCACGTTCAGCTTGTGCATGGCGCGCTGGGCATCGATGGCCGCCTGCACGCAAGAGACAGCATGCCGCTCATTGGGTGTGGGTGAACCCCAGAAAGCCATCACGCAATCGCCCATGTATTTGTCCAGCGTGCCGTTGTGCAGCTTGATCTGGTCGGCGATGGTGGCGAGATAGAGATTCACCGTGGCCAGCGTCTCTTGCGCCGTGCGATCGAAGTGTTCCTCAGCTTCCTCACCGGTCAGCTTGTGCTCTTGCACAAATTTTTCTGCATTCGCCTGGTTCACATCCGTCATCTGGGTGAAACCGCGCACGTCGGAGAAGAAGACGGTGATATTACGGCGGCTGCCGGAGAGGTTCAGTTCCTCGGCGGTGAGCAGCTCGTTCACCACGTTCGGTGAGACAAGTTTGGAGAAGACCGCTTTCACCCGCTTCTTCTCGCTCTCCACGAAGACGACGAGATAGGTCACCAAGGCGACGTGGGTCAGGAAATTGCCACCGATCACTGGCATGGTGATGGGGAGCCAGTAACGGTTTCCGATGTAGAGGCCCAGTGCCGCCAAAATGTAGAAGGCGGAGACCACCAATACCATGATGGAAGGCCAAGGCGGCGGCAGCCGCAGGGTGAACCAGGTACTCAATATACCCAACAAGATGATCATGAGCAGCTCGATGCCGATCCCGCTGCGCTGGACGAACTGGTTGTTGATGACGGAGTTCGCCACGTTCCAGTGTTTGCTCACCAGATACGTCTCCTTCTCCAGGGCCGTGGCACCCATATCCGAGATATTGTTACCGGCACCGATGGAGCCGATGATGACCAGCTTGTCCTTGAACGGAGAATCGGTCTCCATGTTCTTCAAGCCCTCGGCCCGAATCTGGTTCATATAATCCCTATACGCTTCCGGAGTGTCGTTCTGCCGGATGTAATCCAAGTTCAGGATGAGTCCGTAGGTCAATTGGGTCAGGCGTTCCGTGTCGTTCCACGGGATGCTCCAGTTCACGTAGAAGTAGCCGTCTGAATCCAGCGGGATGATGCGTTCCACACCTTTGTCGCCGCGCAAGATGATGCGGTCGTCTTGCACTATGCTTTTGGTCAGATCAAGCCCAAGCTCTTTGGCGGCCATCACGATGCCCATATGCCAGAGGCGGCCGCCTTCCGGGGTGTCCTTGTAGGCTTTGGCCCGGCGCAAGACGCCGTCTGAATCCTTGTCACTCGTGGCGTGGCTCGCGGCCAAGGCATTGGTCAGGAACATGGGGTGCGGCGAGATGGGTTGCCAGCTGTTCGTGTAGGTCTCGCCGAAGGTGGCCAGGATGACGCGTCCGGATGATTTGATCTCTTGCGCGAAGAATTCATCGGAGCTGAGCTTCTTGCCATCAGGCAGCTCCACGCTCGTTTCATCGTTGGGCGGTCGTACTTCGGAAAATAGGATATCAAAGGCGACCGCCTTGGCGCCTTGGGCGGTGAGCTCGCGGACTGCCTTCCCGTAGAGTTGGCGTGGCCATGGCCAGTCATACCCCAAAGCTTCGTTCACATCCTTCAGGCTTTGGTCATCGATAAATACGGCGGCGAGATTTGTTGCGGTGGTGGTGGGGTAGTTTGCAGCCTTCTGGACGCGCCAGTCGTAAGTCCACCATTCCATGCGCTCAAACAGCTGCAGTGCGGGTGCCTTACTTTGGAAAAGGCGGAGCCCGCAGACGATGAGAATGACGCTGGCCGCGATGAGCAGCGGCAGGTGTTTCTGGATGCGGACTTTCACTGGGGTGTAGATAAACAAAAACCCCAGAGCAACTCAAGGTCACTCTGGGGTTGGGAAAAGCAGATCAGAATTAGTTCAAACCAGGATTATACTCTTCAGTAGTGCTGGTTTCCTCCCCGCCACGACCCACATTGGGGCTCACGATCACTTGCACATCACGGCCCCGAGCACCAGGGCCACGCACGCGACTGCCGGGATTGAGGAGCTCAGCAACCCGGCCAAGGAAGGCAGCCATTTGCGGAGAAACCGTCACAATAATCGGAGGACCGCCCGGCTGTGCCGGCGGCAAAGCGACTTGATTCGCACCCAGCGTGACGGGAGGGGAAGGGACGCCATTGACAACGAAATTCACCACCACCGTGCCATCAGTGCAGACTACGCCTTGGCCGGGGAGGATGGCATACTCGGTGCCACGGATACCGGCGACGCCCTGAGCGTGCTTCACTTCATATTGGGAGGCTTTGGAAAGCTTCTTCACTTCACCGATGAGACCGCCTTTTTTCAGGTCCAGCTTGGTCGTTGCTTTGATATCGGGATCACCCGCTACTTTTTCCAAGGTCAACTCTTCGATCAGCACGTCGCTGTTCTCCGCTACGCGGAGCAGTTGGCCGTTCTCACCCAGCCAGATTTCCACGGCAGAGTCAGGGCCGGTCGTGATTTTGTCGCCCGCTCCCAAGACTTGGCCAGGCTTCACATTGGCGGAGCCAGCCACCTTTTTCACCTCGGCTTTACCCTTGGTGATGTTGTTGGCGGGGGCTGCTGCTTGCAGGCTCGTGGTGGTCACCATGGCGACCATCGCCAGCAAACTGGCTGAAATTTTTAGGAACGAGATTGGTTTCATATTGAGACTCCGCATGCTTTAACGACAAGTCGCCTCGTCTATTTGACTAACATAACTAACCCGCGCCCCGTGATTGGTCAATGGCATATTATCTTTACTATTGTTACATTCACGCAACCGCTATAGGGCCAAAGAGCACAATCCAAGCCATTTGCTTTTTTGCCAAACCTCACCTGATTTTGCTCCCTTTTCCCAAAAAGCCATGGCAATATCTGGGCTCTGGG
>CAZRGY010000108.1:0-10515 GCA_964599715.1 uncultured Verrucomicrobiota bacterium
GTTCGAGATTTCGAGAGATACTCCGTCTATGTTAACAACGATTTCGTCGGCAAAACCACACTGGATCTGGCGCGACGGGGACCGGTCGGTCTTGCGAATTTTGGACAGCAACTGGAATACGCGAATGTTTATATCAGAGGCCTGGAATAAAGAAAAAGCCCTGCATTTTTGATGCAGGGCTTTTTGAAAGCGCAAAAGCTTTAGGCTTCTTTCTTCACCGCCGCCTTCACTTCGAGGTGCAGGTCTTTCAACTGACGAGCGGTCACTTGTGACGGAGAATCCGTCATCATGCAGACACCCTTGGCGGTCTTCGGGAACGCGATCACATCGCGGATGCTCGTCGTGCCGCACAGGATAGCTATAAGCCGGTCGAAACCCAGCGCGATACCACCATGCGGCGGTGCGCCATATTTGAAGGCCTCCAGCATGTAGCCGAAGCGTAGTTGCGTTTCATCCGCAGGAATCTGCAGGATGTCTTCGAAGATTGTCTTCTGAACGTCCGGTTGATGGATACGGATGGAACCACCGCCCAGTTCCACGCCATTCACCACGATGTCATAGTGCTGGCCTCGAACTTTCTTCGGATCCTCCTTCAGCAATGGGATGTCTTCCGCCACTGGAGCAGTGAACGGATGGTGGCTGGAGTACCAGCGGTTGAATTCCTTATCGAAGCTGAGCAAAGGAAACTCGATGACCCACAGGAAATTGAACTGCATCGGGTCAATGGTCAGCTTGCCCTGTCCTTTCAAGACCTCCGCACAATACAAGCGGATCTTGCCCAGGATTTCGCATGCGTTCAGCCACTGATCGGCCGCAAACAGGATCAAATCCCCTTCTTCAATCGCCAGCTTAGTGGTAAGGGCCGCTTTCTCGGCCTCGCTGAAGAATTTGACGATTGGCGATTTCCATTCACCGTTCTCCACCTTGATGAAGGCAAGGCCCTTCGCGCCAAAGCTCTTGGCGTAATCCGTCATCGTCTCGATCTGGCCTTGGGTAGCGCAGGCCAGGCCTTTGGCATTGATGGCTTTCACCACCCCACCGTTGGCTACTGCACCGCTGAACACCTTGAAGGTGCTGGCCTTGAAATCCTCCGTCATGTCCACCAGCTCCATGCCGAAACGTGTGTCCGGCTTGTCGATGCCATAGCGGTTCATCGCTTCTTCGAAGCTGATGCGCTTGAACGGAGTCGGGATATCCATGTTCAAAGCGGTCTTCCAAACCCGCTTCAAGAGGCCCTCGATCAGCGAGTAGATGTCCTCGCGATCGATGAAGCTCATCTCGATATCCACCTGGGTGAACTCCGGCTGGCGGTCAGCACGCAAATCCTCGTCGCGATAACAGCGGGCGAGCTGGAAGTAACGCTCCACCCCGCTGACCATGAGAATCTGTTTGAACTGCTGCGGCGATTGCGGCAGCGCGTAGAAAGTGCCCGGCTCACGGCGGTTCGGCACAAGAAACTCGCGCGCGCCTTCCGGAGTCGATTTGAACATGGTGGGCGTCTCGACTTCCAAGAAACCCTGCTCATCCATGTAGCTGCGTGTCGCGATGGCCACCTTGGAGCGCACCCGCAGATTACGGGTCATCTCAGGACGGCGCAGGTCGAGATAGCGATACTTCAGGCGCAATTCTTCGTTCACCTTGCTGGCAACTTCCGGGTCATCCACCGGGAACGGCAAGACTTCAGCGTAGTTCAGCACGGTGAGTTCTTTCACCAGGACTTCTACGGAGCCGGTAGCAATCTTGGCGTTATCCGTGCCCGTCGGACGCACGCGCACCTTGCCTTTGACCTCGATGACAGATTCGCTGTGCAGCTTGGTAGCTGCCTCGAACACGTCTTTGGGCAAATCAGAGGGGTCCAGCACGGTTTGAGTGCGGCCCTCGCGATCGCGAAGATCGATAAAGAGAACTCCGCCCAAATCGCGGCGGGAATGAACCCACCCCGCCAAAATCACCTCTTGCCCGGCGTGTTCCGCCCGGAGCTCATTGCAGTTATGCGTACGTTTCATGTCGTTGCCAAAACCATGTATACGTTGAAATCAACGCATACAAGAGGGCGGATACTGGCGGGAAACCCCTGCCATTTCAAAGGGAAAATATGAGCTAGTGAAAGCTCGGCGGGAGAGGCTCCCCTTATTTTGCGGGTGCCAAATCGACCACGCCCACTTCTGACCGCGGATTCCAGCGGAATTCCAACCCCTTGCTCTTCAACACTTCCTGCAGGGCGCTCCACGGGGTAATGCCTTTTTGGGATATTGAGATGGCACTTTGCATCAAAGGTTGCTTATCCGCTCCGGTGACACTGGCACGGGCCGCAGTTGAGACCAGCCAGTTCACCTCCAACTGGGTGCCGATGAGCTTCACAAAGTCTTCCAGTTCCAGATCAGCCAGAGTGAAATCTGTCTTTTCTGCCTTCGTTGGTGGAACAGCTTTTGCACCTGCATTACCCTGCTTGGCAAATCTGCCGACAGGATAGATAACCCCCACTTGGCCTAAAGCACTCCAATCCACCGTCAAGCCGCTGGCATCCAGCACGGCCTCCAGTGCCTGCTGTGATGTCACATTGCGGATTTTCAAGGAGATGAGCGCATCTTCCCAAACCACGCCTTGGGGATTTTTCCCGGCGGCAAGCTCCAAACTCGGCATTAGATTAAGCCCGCTCTGCAAAGCCAGGGTCTCAATCACCATCATGACCGGAGTCTCATCGAAGAACAGCAAAGGCACTTTCTGGTGGTTCTTCAGCGGATCCGGCAGAGCCCGTGGCTCTCTTTTGAAGATCAGCTCATCTTTGGTGGCAAACCTAAGCTTCAGGAAGTTCCGCCCCTTGCTTTTATCCAGAACTAATCCATAGGCCCCGGCCATGCTCTCCAAAACTTGGTCGGCAGCTACTTGCTTAAGCTTTAATTGCAGCTTGGGCGGCCCCCATGGCTGGCTGTCTGGTCTTTCTCCAGAGACCTCTAACTCGGGGTCAATTTGAAGATCCATCTTTGCCTGCCGGGCAACCAGATTGATGGCGTCCGTCACTGACAGCTCAGATAATTCGACATCTATCAAAACAGCGTGGATTGATCCGTGCGCAAGCGACAGCAAGCAAGCGAGCAAAGCGCAAAAGCGTTGTTTGAAGGACGGCAGCTTCATCATCTTCGTCATTTAGCTGGATTCGTGCCTTTCAGGCATTTGCTGAAAAAACAAAAACGCCTCGAAGCTAGCGCTCCGAGGCGTTACTCGAAAGTCCAATCAGTCTTTTTTCTTTTCCTTCGCTTTTTTGGCTTCGGCAGCCTTCTTCGCAGCGTCAGCTGCCTTTTTTTCAGCCGCTTTCTTGTCTGCTTCTTTTTTCTCTTCTGCGGCCTTTGCTTTTTGTTCTTCTGCGACCTTGGCCAGGATTTGTAACTCTGCCCCGGTATTCACTTCGACTCCCGGCAAGGCGGCTTTCAAGGACTTCGCTCCAGCCTCGGTCACTTTGGTCTGAAAAACATAGAGATGTTTAAGGTTTTTCAGCCCTTTCAATTGTTCCAACCCCTTATCAGTCACTGCTGTGTTGTAGATATTCAAGTAGCGCAAATTCTTCAGCCCCTTGAGATTAGCCAGCCCTGCATCGGTGATGGCAGTGTTCTCCAGATGCAATTTACGCAAGCCCTCCAATCCTTTTAAATTGCTCAGGCCAGCATCTGAAATTTTAGTGCCGGCCAGATTAAGATCCAAAATGACTGTGGTGTCTTTCAGGAGAGCCAACGTCTGATCATCCACCTTGTCTTTGCTCAGGTGCCAGCTTGCAGAACGCCATTGGGAATTCATCGCGATCTGGCGAACAGGCAATCCTTGCTCTTCCAGTTTGGCAAAAGCCTTTAGCTCATTGGCTGTAGGTTTGATTTCCGGGAGGGCATCTTCCGCCTTGGCCGCACCTTCTGCTCCCGGCTTCAGCACCAGACCGTCAGGCCACACGGCACCCTCTTCGATCCATGCCTTGATCAGGTCTGCCTGGGCTTTGCTCAAAGGCTCGCCTTTGGGTGGCATGATATCATCGTCGTCCTTGGGGAGAATCACCCGTTTGTAAAGCTCGCTGTCTGCCGCCTTCCCAACTTTGACAGCGTGCAATGCGCCTTCTTTGGTATCTAACCTCAGGTCACCCTTGGTTTTCTCAGCGTTATGGCACTCTACGCAGGTTTTGGTCAGGATGGGTTGAATGTCTTTGACAAAATCCACCTTGGCACTGGCGATGGGAGCATGGGCCAATAAAAACACACCGGCGACTAATCCAAATCCAATTCGCTTCATAAAATAAAATCTCACTCATCCTCTTGGAGTGCTCCAGCGAGGATATTATTCAAACTCTATCGGCTGATGGGGCAAGTTTAGAGTAGAAACAGTTCGAGTTCAAACTTTGAATTCGAACAGCTAACATCCCTCAATCTGTTTTGGGTTGTTTCTGTTGTTCACGCATTTTCTTTCACATGTACCCACGTATGCACATGTGGCTCACCGCGGAAATACCAAACCATAGATGGCCCTTCGATCTGCCAGACATCCCAGACACCGTCATTGCCGATGTCCTGATCTTTGTAGAAGGCCATGTGTAGATTGTCGAAGCCCTGTTTTTTGACATACTTCATGGCCTCTTCAGCGTCTGATTTGCGGAAAGGCATCAACAAGTCGGCCATCACCTTATGCACCAGTTCTTTCTGGTCGCGGGTCATCTCACTTACACGAATCCCCGGCAGCCCTTCTTTCTTTCCCGAAAGAGCGACCGTCTTGGTCCCCTTCTCTGACCGCCCTTCACCTAACAGTGCTTTTGCGCGTTGCTTACCATCCAGTGCTTTAAATACCTCATTCGCCCGCTTGGCTTGATACCAATAGACGTTGCCCTCGTGATCTGGCTCTTCATCGAAACTCTTGGCCGCATGCCCATAAAAGATAGGACCACCAAACGCCACCCCGGGAACCGAATCATTGTCACACCTTCTTGTGCAATGCCGCCCAGTCAGCACGAATTGGAACTTGCCTCTGCCTGGTTCGCCAAAGATTGCGACTGAACTGGCTCCAAATCCGGCCTTACCACTATCATGCGCCACCTGTCCCAAGACTTGTCCGGCATATTGCTCGCTATGCAAACCCATGAATATTTGCCGGACCATCTCCTGTTGGTCCTTGGTATAGAAATTGGTGAGAGTCGGTTTGGTGATATGCCAGTTATTATCCACCTTCGAACGCAATTCATGCTCGAAGGGAAAGCATATCTCCTTCTTTTGTTTTTCAGAGAGAGTTCCGTATAGATCCACGACGAGAGCCTCTGATTTTGGCGATGGTTTATCCTTTGCCAGCAACTCCGGCACGGCGGAAGCTGTTGCCAGGGCGGTCACGGCCATGGCTGAGGTTTTGAGGAAATCACGGCGACTCACCGAATCGCAGTCCGGACAGGCGGCAATTTTTTGGGACATAAGTGGACATTACCAGATTTTGCTTCTACAGCAAGAGGTCCTGTTTGGAGCGCCGAAGATCTTTTCGCGAAGGTTTCCCTGCCTTTTTTTCGTTTGCACATTGGTACGAGTTTCCTTTCTCCTACATTCACGATGTCAAAACCGGCAGATTATCACATGCACACTCCACTGTGCCGCCATGCAGTTGGAGAACCTGTTGACTACGCAGCTCAAGCCTTGGCTGTTGGCTTGGATGAAATCGGGTTTTCTGACCACTCACCTATGCCTCAGGATGATTTCGATGACTGGCGTATGCGCGCCGACCAATTGGATGAATACGTGGAAAAAGTCCGCAAAGCCCAACGTGACTATCCGCAGCTTAATATACGGCTTGCATTGGAAGTAGATTATCTCCCCGGCTACGAAGACTGGATCAAAGAGCTATCCGCCCGACATCCTTGGGATTACTTGATCGGCTCGGTTCATTACGTCTCGGACAGTTGGGATGTGGATAATCCCCATAAGCTTTCGCAATGGAAAAACCGGGACCCGTTTGAAGTGTGGACCGCATACTTCGAGCGTCTGACCATGGCGGCGGAATCCGGTCTTTTTGAGATCATCGGCCATCCTGACCTGCCCAAGAAATTCGGGCATCGTCCCCTGCAGGATTGCACCCCTTTATTCAAGCGATTCCTGTTAGGGGCGCACAAAACCGGGACTGCTTTTGAGCTCAATACGGCTGGACTGCGCAAAGATTGCCGTGAGATCTATCCGAGCCGTTCGTTTCTTGAAATCGCCATCACCGAAAAAGTGCCTATCACTTTCGGCGCGGATGCCCACAAACCGGAAGAAGTTGGGGCTGATTTCAATGCGGCCATCGAACTGGCACGTTCAGTTGGATACACGCATACCCTGCGGTTTAAAGGGCGGGCCAGCCAAACGGTGGCTTTTTGAGTGTATATTTTTCCGTCTATACAGGAGCAGTAACGATCTACTGATTCCCCCCTTAACTCCCTTCACAGCCGTGCTGTTCCCTTTTAGGGAGTGCTAGGGCATGAGATAGACTCTGTAGCTACGTTGGAGGACGTTACTGGGGTCGGGGAAGGAGTTGGGGGCGCCTTGGTCGAGCCAATTGAGGGTGGAGCCGGTGCCGGTGAGGGTCATGAGGACGGTGGTCCAAGTGAAGCCGTCATCGCTGTATTGGATGCGATAGGTGCGCCCGGCTTGGGATGAGATTGAGAGCAGGTAACGGTTGTCGGGCAGGCGGTTGACCTGCACGCCGGTCTGCAACTGGGTCGCCCCGGCCAAGCTCGGCGGCGGCAGCACGGTCACCACGTCCACCTCGAACGTCGGCGCATTGGGCACCTGGCCCGCGATCGTCACCCGGTATTCCACTGTCACGATCACCGTCTGGCCCGGCGCCAGCGTCCGGTTGTATTGCACAAACTTCCGGCCGTCGCCCAGGGTTCCGGCCGCGTTGGCCAAGGTGGCTCCCGCTGGCAGATTGCCGACGGCGATCCGCACCGCATCGATCGTCGACCCGGTCGTGTTCTTGATCTCCAGTTTCTGCTCAAAGAGTCCCGTCAGGTTGTTGGCCGCACTGCCCGAGTCCAGCGTCGAGAGGACCGTGAACTCCGGGAACCCGGCGATATTGCTACCGTTAGCCGAGTCCAGCGTCAGCAGCCCACCCGTCTTCACCACGCCTGTCAAACTGGCTGCATCGGCCAGTGTCGCAACGCTGCCATCGTTCTGTACCCGGCTGCCCGCCACCACACCCACCGTCCCCACCGCCAAGTTGGTAGCATCGATCAGGCTGATTCCTCCCGCGCCAGCGTTTAGCGCCACCGTCACCACTTCCGTCTCGATTACGTTCCCGGCTTCGCTGCCTATGGCAATGCCGGCCGTCATCCGCAGGTTGCGTGCATACACATCCACCGCAGCATCATCCCCGCCGTCGACTATATTGCCGCCCGTGGTGTTCACACTCACATCACCCCATGTCGCCTGCGCGGTCAAAGTCTCGTTGGTCCGGTCCGTCGCCGTCCGGGCATCAACCAAGCCCAGAGCCACATTCACTGTGGCGCTGATCCGGATATTTGCCCCGGTCGTCCGCACTGTGCCTGTGGCTCCCATCGTCACACTGCCACCCAAAGCCGCGATATCCACCGTGCCACCCAAGACGGCAAGAACGATTCCCTCATTGATCGTCACGTTCAAAGCACCCAAAACACTCAGGCTGCCGCTGGCTACTGCCACATTTGCCGCGGAACTCACACTGCCACCGGCAGCTGACAACAACACATTGCCGGCACCCGTGTTACTGACCGCTCCATTGACGGCCAGATTTCCAGCCAAAGTTCTCAAGACCATACCCGTCACCGCAGTCACGCCCGTAAGACTACCCGCATCGCTGCTCGTGCCTAAGGTCCCGTCGGCCAGCACCCGGTTTACGCTCAGTGTACCCACAGTGTCCACCGTCAGGCCGTTGTTGGCCACCACGTTCACACTGCCGCCCGCATTGGCCGCCAGCGTCAGCGCTTCAACTTCCAAGGCCTCCGCCGTCGCCGGCACCAGGCTGCCCGCATTGCCTGTGGCGCTGAACCGCACGTTGCGCGCATACACATTCACCAGCGTATCAGCACCAGCATCGCTGATCCCGCCAGCCAAAGCCGTCACACTCGCGTCACCCCATGTGCTCTGCGCCCCACCGTTGCGCGCATCCAGCACACCCACAATCACACTGCCGCTGGCGCTGATCCGGATGTTGCCACCATTGGTCACCACACCGGCTGTGCTCACGTTGCCACCCGAAGCCATTAGGTCCACCGTGCCACCCGTTGCACTCACATTGCCCGCCAGCGCCAACGCCCCACCCGCCAGCACGCTCACGCTACCATTGGCGGCCGACACCGTGCCGTTGCCGCTGACATTGCCCGTCGCGGAAAGCAAGATGTGACCGGCACCGCTGACGCCGGTGTTGGCCGTGAGCGCCAAGCTGCCCGAATTGACCAGCACCAGCGTGTTCGCACTGGTCAGGCCGTTGATTGCCGAACCGGCTACCGGCGTAACCACCCCATCAGCGCCCACGGTTGACACGGTTACCGCCAGACTGCTGACCGTCAGAGCACCCGTGTTGGCTAACCGCACAACCCCACCTGCCGTCACCGCCAGCGTCCCGGTCTGCAACGCGAACTCGTCGGCCAACGTCCCGATGCTGCCACCGGCCGCCAGCCGCACCGCCGAGGCCGTCACGTTAGCCTCAGTGTCCGTCCCATCCAAAATGTCGCCCGTCACCGCCACCAAGCTCACGCTGCCCGTGCCTGCGTTGACCGTGCTCACCGTCACCGTCGTCTGCGCGCTCACCCGCACATCCCCGCCCACCGTCACGATGCCTGCCACCGTCGCACTGCCGCTCGCGGCGTTTACACTTATCTCGCCGCCCGTCGTCGCCACCTGTGTCCCTGCCGCCATGGCCACACTGGCCCCCGCAACCAGCGTGATATGGCCGCTGCCGGACAACACATTCGCATTGAGCATCACACTGCCGCTGGCCTCCAGATACACCTGGCCCGCTCCCGCCGCACTGATTCCCGCGCCAGCCCCGGTGGCGCCTTCGGCTACTGTCAGGCTACCCGCCAAGGCCCGCAGATACACACTGCCATTGCCCGTGCTGGTCCGCACATCGCTCTTCACCCCATCATCGGTCAGCGCTGCCAGCGTGCCATCGACTTGCACCTTTCGGTAACCTACTGTCACATCACCCACGCTCACCGCACTGGCGTCATTGACCGCCACGCTGCCCGCGCCCGAGGCTGCCGCTAGCACTGCTGCCTCCACCATCAGGGCCTTGGCCACCGGCACATATGCCCCCGTATACGTCACATCCCACGTGATCCGCACACTGCGATCGGCCAGCACTTGCGGAGTCCGCAGGCTCACCGTCACCCCGGGCGTCCCATACGCCACCCGGTAGAACCGCCGGCTCTCGACCGGTGTCGGATCTACATACGTCACGCTACTGTCACCCGTCGTCACCGTCACCAGGTCCGTCCATGTCACAAAGTTTGTCGTATACTGCAATCGGTAACTCGGTTCGTTGATTCCTCCGATATTCCGGGCCGCCGCCAGGCTCACACCCTGACCATACACCCGCACACTGCTGGAACCGGCGCCGCCCGCATCACTGATACCACCCGTCAATGCCGACACATACACATTGCCCCAAGAGCTTTGCGCACCGCCCGTCCTGGCATCCAATAGACCGATCACCACATTCGCACCCGCTAGCACCCGGAGGTTGCCCCCGCCCGTCACCACTGTCGCGCTGTCTGCCAACACCACACTGCCACTGCCCGCCTCGATATCCACCACCCCGCCATTGGTCACGATATCTGCATTGGCGTTAATGCTCAGCCCGTTCGCAGCCAGCAACGTGGTATAACCGCTGCCAGAACGCACATCTGCATTGATGGTCAAATTACCGCTGGTGGATTGGAGCAATATATGATTACCGCCAAATACACTGATGCCAACGCCATCAGCATCAGCCCCATCATTGACCGTCAAATCACCACCCAAGATGATGATTATGGCCCCATTCAAGACATCGATATCACTCAAAACCAGGTTATCTGTCTCGGTGACAACCAGGTTCCCCGCTCCCGTCAGATGGGCGATCAACGTGGCCACCGTCGTGTCCAGGGTCGTCGCCCCGCCTGCGTTGACCGTCAGCACATCACCCGTGATCTTGCCCGCCGCATCCGTGATCGTCGTAAAGCTGGTCAGGTTGAT
Organism: uncultured Verrucomicrobiota bacterium; assembly: GCA_964599715.1. Taxonomy (GTDB): domain Bacteria; phylum Verrucomicrobiota; class Verrucomicrobiia; order Limisphaerales; family JAEYXS01; genus JAEYXS01. The sequence continues at coordinate 10,203 of CAZRGY010000108.1, forward strand.
GTCGCCAAGTGTCCCCGCATTGATGATCCCCGCGATGATCCCGCCCGCCGTCGTCGTGATCGTGATGTCGTTCGCATCAGCGTCCGTCAGCGACACCACATCCGTCGCCGTCACCTGCCCACCAGCCGTCACCGTGATCGGCCCGTTCGCCGTGTCCACATCGCTCAACACGATCGCATCCGTCTCCGTCACCACCAAAGCGCCTGCCCCCGTCAGATGGGCGATGAGGGTCGCCACCGTCGTGTCCAGGGTCGCCGCTCCGCCTGCGTTGACCGTCAGCACATCACCCGTGATCTTGCCCGCCGCATCCGTG
>CAZRGY010000109.1:0-7065 GCA_964599715.1 uncultured Verrucomicrobiota bacterium
GAAAAGAAAGCGCCGAGCTTCACCAAGGGGCGAACCATCTCAGCCGGTCCGCCATAGGAATGCAGCAGGAAGCCCCGCTCAGGCCGGGGTATCTGACGCAGCAGATTGAACAGCGGTCCCCACGCTTGCAGGCAGTGGATGCTCGCTACTGCGTTGCGTTGGGCGGCCAAACGCAATTGCCATACGAAGGCTTCTTCCTGTCCCTCGTAAGCCAAGTCAGGCTTCCATTTGTCCAAGCCGATTTCGCCGATGACTGACTTGGGCGTCTCGTCGAGATAACGCACGAGTTCCTTTTGCCAGTTCCCGGTGCGCTCATGCAGATACCACGGATGATAGCCGAAGCTCGGCTGCACCAAGGGGAACTTTTGCGCCAAGGCCTGCACTTCCGCCCAGTCACTTTCACACGCGCCATTCACCACCATCCGCGCGACGCCTGAGGCTTCAGCGGCGGCTAGCAGTTCCGCTTGCTTGCCGCCGAAGCGTTCATCTTGCAGATGATTGTGAGCATCATAGAGGCGCACAGGCTTGGTTCATTTCGCGGCCACCGGCAAGGGCACCTGGCCACGGTTCATCAGATATGCGATGAGGTCGCGTACCTGTTCTTCGGTGAAGGCTTCCATCATGCCTTCCGGCATCAGGGACAGTTTGGATTCGGTGAGTTTGTCTACTTCACCGAGCTCCACGGTGGTGAGTTCCGTCATGGTTTGCACGGAGAGAGTGCGTGCGTTCTTCGAACGGATCACGCCGTTCAGGGTACGCCCGTCTTTCAAGTCCACAACGGACATACGGAAGTCTGCGTTCACCACGCCACTTGGGTCGATGATGTTCTCCAGTAGGTAATCCAGATTGTCGCGGCCTGCGCCCGTGAGGTCCGGTCCGATGCTGCCGCCTTCGCCATAAAGTTTGTGGCAATTGGCACACGCCAGATTGAACATCTCACGCCCAGTGCTCTTATTTGCCTTGGCCAGCACGGCCGGGGTGAGCTTCGCTTTCCAGTCAGTCATCTGCTTTTTCTTGTCCGCATCCGTGTCCCGGATCTCACCCCATACCTCGCCAAGCAATTGGTTCAGCTTCTCGTCGTTGTAGCTGCGGATCTGCCGGGCGTGAAAGGCGGACAGATCATCCTTCGGCACTACATTGCCTCGGATGGCTTCCAGCAATGACTTCGCAAACACCGGTCGTGAGACCAGCGTGGCGATCAATTGCGGCCGTTCGGAACCGTGAAAACTACGATAAGCCTTCACCAACCTGTCGCCGATGGCTGGGTCGTTGAACTGCGCCAATCCGCGGGCGGCCACAGGATTCAAGAAACGCACGCTCAGCAACTGCTCGCAGATCTGCCGCAAGTCGGCAGGTTTGCTATCGATAATCGTCTGTAGCGCTGCCTTGCGGGCATCGATCTCCGCGTCTTTGTTCAGAGCCAGAGCTTTTACATCATCCAACGCACGACCATCACCGAACACCACGCTGAGTTCGCGCAACACCGTCGCGAGTTTTTCATCCTTCGATTTTCCGGCGGATTTGGACAAGGCATCCCAAGCTGCCGGTTTGTCTGCCTTGCGCCAGCCGCGCATCGCTTCGGACAGGCCGGTGAGGACATCCAATTGATAGGCGTCGGATTTACGCGCTGCCGCTTGCAGAACTGAGTTTAGCGGTGCGGGATTCTTCTCCATGTCCTCCGCGAGACGACGGGTGATGAACTGCCGGGTCAAAGGCAGATCGCATTTCGCCGCCAGAGAAGCCAACTGATCGGGATGACTCTTGCCGAGCGGGATGAGCCCGTACCAGACCATCATCGGCAGGTTGTGATCATCGGCATCTTCTTTGTGATCCACCAATTCTTCAGCCAGTTCCGCCCGGCAATCGACTGGCAGGCGTTGAAGGGTAGAGGCCAGCACCAGTCGCACCAAGGCGGACTTGTCACTCTTCGCATGGCGGACCAGCTCTTTGAGCACCGCATCCACTGGCTCCTTGTCAGCACCCGGCGGCCGTTGACTCATCGTCGTGTCCAACATCCATTTATCCGTCAGCAACCGGATGGCCCAAGCGCGGATGTATTCGCTTTCATGCTTCAATTGCTTCTCCAGAAAATCCTCATCCGCCAAACCCATGCTGTGGATGGCCCAGAAAACCCGGAGCTTCAGCGGGATGTCGTGCTCGCTCTTGTAGAGATCGAAGACATCTTTTGCCGAGTCCTTCAACAAGGTTCCCCGCTGGGCCCGATCCGCCAGTTCCAGTCGGCACATGCGGGCATACCATTCATTGTAATGCCGTTGGAGATTGATGAGCTGCCCGTCCGTCAGGATGCGCAGATCGCGCAGGGCGGGGCGCTTCGGTTTGCCGTTCGTGATCTTGTAGATACGACCGCTCTCGCGATGCACGCCCGTGCTGTCGTGGCATTCGCCGGTGTCACTCCAGTCCGCGATATACACGCCGCCATCCGGACCGTAGCTGATCTCCATACCGCGAAACCATTTGTCCGGGAAGAGCAACAGGTCCTGACCGTGCTTGCCTACATAGCCGGAACCTTGCCGTTGCAATATTTCCTGATTCACCCGGCGACCATGCATGTTCAACGTGAAGAGCTTGTCCTGATACTCGATCGGCCAGTTGTCGCCCTGATAGATCATCATGCCGATGTGAGCATGACCGCCGCCGAAGCTATCCGCCTTGCCGTCGCGCGAGGCCGTCCAGCTCTTGCCCGTATCGAAATGCCAGTGATCTGCATGCATGTCGATGAGTCCGTAAGTCTGTGGATTCGGATCGATCGTGTGCGGGCGCACGAAATGCGCGCCGGGGAAGGCGTGCCAGAGATGGCCATTCACCGTGTTGATGAAGAACAGCTCGCCGTATTTATCCCAGCCGTGCCCCCAAGGATTCGTTGTGCCGGAGGTCAGCGATTCGAACACCTTCGTTTGCGGGTTGTATCGCCACATGCCGCCGCGCAAGGGGATGCGCTCATTCGCCGGAGTTCCGGGCAGACCGATCTCGCCCGGGCTGGAGGCGCCGCACCGTCCATAGAGCCAGCCATCCGGTCCGAAGCGCAATCCGTTGGCGAAATTGTGATAGTTCTCCGCCGGGGGATTGAAGCCATCCAGCACGATCTCCGCCGGGCCGTCCGGTTTGTCATCGCCGTCGCGATCCGGGATGAAGATCAACTGGGGCGGGCACATCAGCCAGACACCACCAAGACCGACCTCCACGCTCGTGAGCATCTGCACTTTATCCGTGAACACCGTGCGCCGGTCGAATTTGCCGTCGCCATCAGGATCGGAAAAGATGAGCACGCGGTCATGCAGGCCCATGTCGAACTTCACCTTCCGCTCCGAGTAAGTGTAATTCTCCGCCACCCACAAACGCCCGCGCGAATCCCACGTCATCGCGATGGGGTTCTGCACATCCGGCTCGGCGGCATAGACCGTGGCCTTGAAACCCGGCGGTAGCTTTAGCTCCTTCACCACTTCCTCGGCCGGCATGAGCTTCACGCTCATGTCCGTTTCGCTGTTATACAGCTTGGGGAAATCAGACGCCTGAGCGCCATTCAGCATCAACATGCCCATCAGGGCTGCCAAATTTTTTTGTGAAACAAACCGGGTCTTCATGCAACAGAGAGAGTGTAACGGTTGGAACACGTTGCGGAAGGATAGAAATGAGTGTGTTTCCTTACACTCGTATCGCTCGATTTAACCTCTGCCTCTCAACCCAAAACCAACACAATCGCCACCAGCATCAGCACCGCGCCCGCGAGCCGCCACTTCAACACCGCTGCCCCGAGATGCTGCTCCTGATTCTCGAACCAATGCCCGACCAGCCACACCGCCAGCACGCTCCACAAACCGCGCGAGCTATAGATGATATTGGCGGAGGTTGCCTTGCCATAGACCGCCAGCGTGGAGATGAACAGCACCGCCTGCGCCGCCATGAAGAAGCCGCCGCCCGCCAGCCATTTCCAGGCCGGACGCGGGATCGCGCGCAACGGCGCATGAAACAGCGGGATGAACAGCAGCGAGAACACCGCCACCATCCCCATCATCACCGGCAGAAAACGTCCCGCCCCCCAGGCCGGAGAGAACTTCTGCACAAACACATCGAACAACGCAAACACCAGCGCCGCCGCTCCAGCCGCCACGATGGTGCTCGTCACATGATGATGACTGGTTTTGCCACCCCGGTTCAGCAACACGATTGCCGTCACGCTCAAGCCGGAGGATATCCACAGCTTCAAGGCCACCGGGTCACCGATGATCAACGTCGTGAAGAGCGCCACTAGTATGATCTTCACCCCCAGCACCGGCGTGGCGATGGAGACATCTCCTTTGTTCAACGCCTGAAAGGTCAGCACCTGTCCGCCTACAAAGAGCAGGGCGACGAGGGCCGGTTGCCACACATGCTCCCAGCCCGGAAACGATCCCCCCATAAGCCACAGCGGCAGAAAAACGATCCCCGTGATGATATTCGCCACAAACGTGGTGCGATACACCCCCACACCAAAATCACCCGAGCGCTTCACCAGCATCACGCCGAGCACATATACCCAACTGGCGATGAGTGGCAGGAGCAGGTGTGCGGACATGATTTAAGTGGCGTCAAATACAACTCACCGGGAAACGCCCCGGCGCGCCTACATGTAGTGCCTAACCCTTCTCCCGACAAATGGGAAATTCCCTGCGTAGCGCCCGCTTCCAGCGGGCGGGTGGCGATGCATCCTGCTTCGCCATGCGGTCAAGTGCGTTGCAGCCGAAGTGAGGAGGCTCTAACCAATGGAATGAGCAATGCCCATTTGGTCATTCGACATTGCTCATTCCTTCGTCATTCGTGCTTGGAAATTCGTCATTTGACCTTCGCCAGAAGGTCGAGCAGCTTCGCCACAATCTTCCGCGAAGCCTCTTTCTCCACCCGGTTCGTGCCCAGCCACGTCTCATACCCGCCGAGTTCATGCTGTTCTGGTGTGGGCAGGTATCCGTAGCCGCCATTCGCCAATTCGATGACGAACATCGGTTTCACCGGACTTTTCGCCTTCAACTCCAAACCCGTCTCCGCAAACGTCTCGAACGGGATCGCCGCCACCGCGAATTCACCGATACGGAACGCTTGCAGAATGATGCTCACATCCTTCGGCCACTCCGCCGCGCTCAACGTCCGCTCCGCATACGCCTTTTCCAAACGATGAACCGGCGAGATGGTAGGCGGTTTCGCCAATATGTCCTTTGCCCATTTCACTTGTTCTGGAGTAACCACCCGCATCGCCAGCGTGAGTTCACTCTTCGCTGCCTTCAGTTCCACCCAGTCGCGGTGATCGATTTTCTGGTATGCCTTGAAAACCTCCTGCGCCACGTCCTCCGCCACGATCTTCATCTTCTCGAAAGGTGGATGCGATACCCGCGGCCCGGCAAAATTGATATTGTTCACATCCCCGCACGGCCCGTTCGCCATGATGCCCACGAACGGCACATCCTTCCGCTCCACCTTCAGCAGTTCCCCGATTCGATTGGCGAATACCGCGAAGTAATCCGCCGAAATGACTCCGTTCGGCACACCGCCCACGTAATGCAGCGAGTAGTTCGCGAACAAGGCGAGGGGGACACCATCTGCCGATTGCACCGAGATGAACGACACTTGCGGGTCGGTCGGACCAGCGGGCTCCAGCAGGTTCGGATTCCCCACGCCCGGATTCATCACCACCTTGTCCTCGCCGCCGAAGGGATTCATCATCTTGGTGCCCGGTTTCATCTTCCACCGCCGATTGAACACATGCTGCGGCACCGAGCCCGCCCCATGACCGATCTTGGCGGGTTGCAGATTGTTCACGGCGCGTCGCACTCCATCCGCGATGCGTCTTGCGAGGAACGTCTGGTATTCATCCAACGGTGTGCCGAACGCGAAAGGGTTCTCTCCGCGCGCGCTCGGTCCCGAGTGCGTATGCGTGGCGGACATCATGATGTTCTCCGCCGGGATGCCCGTGGCTTCGGTGATCTGCCGCTTCGCTTCGTCAAAGACCTCGCGATTCACCGACACGCTATCCACCACCGCGAATGCCAGTTTCGTCATGCCGTCATCCAGCACGAGACAACGCGCATGCAGCTCATCATGGATATGCTTGGCTGGCGGTACTGTGAAGTTCCCGACGATGCCTGCTCCGAGAAACGGGGTGATATTGCTCGTCGCCGCGCCTGCTTTGAACACTTTGGCTTTGGCCGCTGGCTGTGCATTCACTTGCACTGCGATGAGCAAAAGCGCGGCGAAAATCAATCGCCCCCAATGGATGACTATGGTGTTAAACTTCATATCACACTTTGAATTCAGTTGTTATCCGCTCCACGTTCCCGCTCTCCAGTGACTTGACTTCCGCTACCACCAAATGCTTGCCCGCTTTCAGCGAGGGTAGGGGACACTCGTGATACACATCCGTCAATTTCTTCGGATTGCCTTTGCGGACTTCCTTCGTCGCCACTTCGTTTCCGTCCAAGATCAATCTTACCAACTTCACCCGTTCTGTCTTCGGCAAACCTTGTACCGTGTTGTCCCATCGGCAGCGCACGCGGATATTCACGCCGCTTTCCGGGCGTCCCGCCTCAAACTCATCCTCTGGCCGCACCACTACCACTGACGCTGCCGGTCGCCCGATATTCGGATTATCCCACCAGCGCCACGCCATTTCATTTCGTTTCATAGACTCCACCACCTCATCCGAACCGGCGTGCATTTTCAGCACACCCTCGCTGTTCGCATCTTTCCGCACCGCCGCTACCCAGTTATTCTGCAGCGCCGTGAGCCAGCCTTCCCATGTCGGCTCTTTCGCCAGGAAGAGCGTGCGGAAACCCATCGTCGTGTCCGCGAACCACCACGGCTCTGCTCCGTGCGCATCCTGCAAGCCGATGAACGGGATCTGCCCGCGATACCGCATCAGCCACGGCGATGTGTTCGTGAAATCCGGATTCCCGAAATGGAACGTGCTGATCGCCGCGAACCCGCCACGCAGGATCGAATCATCCAACAAAGTTCGCACCAGCGCCTCGTTCTCGCCGAACTGCCACATCAATCGCCCGTGCCCTTTCTCCAATCGTT
>CAZRGY010000109.1:7165-10509 GCA_964599715.1 uncultured Verrucomicrobiota bacterium
GCCTCGTTCTCGCCGAACTGCCACATCAATCGCCCGTGCCCTTTCTCCAATCGTTTCAGTCTCTTCTCGCGAAACTCCTCCCAGGACACATCACCCGTCTTAGCCAGCGATTCACCGATCTCAGCACCGGCTGGTGCGATGATGTCACTCGTGTGGCTGTAAGTGCCGAACCCATTGAAATCTACCCAAGTGCCATATTCTTCATTCGCCACGAAGAACGTCACCGGCACCTTTTCGGCATCGGCGATCGCTTGCGCCCGTGCCAACCATGACGGCTTCGCATTCTTCGCACCCCACAGATGGATGCCCAATGACTTTGCCACCAACACAGCCTCTGCCGGGCTACCTTGCCCATGCGCCTCGATCTGGATGGACCACACCTTCAAATCCTTCGGCAATGCTGCCTTCGTCATCGCCCTGCGCGGCTTGCCCTTCGCCACTTCTTCCAATGCCCCCAGTGCCTTCAATGCATCCAGCGCGTAATAAGTCGCTACCGGATTGCTCTGCCATCCGGGCCGATCTCCGCACCCGCCATCCTCATTCCAGAGCGAGAGCAGGTAGCCGATACACGCCTCGCGCTGCTTCGGCTCCGCGTTCAATTCTTTCAGTGACCGCACAGCTGCGCGGGTATACGCCACATCATCCCATCCGCCCACGGAAGCACTTGGCTGATGAGTGAATCCTCCATTTGGCAGCTGGCACTCTTGCAACCACGCCATGGTCTCAGCGCGCTTTTCACCCGAGCGCTTCTGCGCCCGCAATGCCTGCAATCCCCACCACGTATTGATCACATTCCCGTCACTGTTCTTCGCGTTCGGCGTGTTGTTAAAACTTCCATTCGTGCGCCGCCGCGCATCCACATATGCCAAGAACTCCGGATCGATATCCGTCAATGGCAACCCCAGCAACTCACGCCCCACAAACGCAGTCATCTCTCCTTCAAAGACCGGATACGAATGCTTCTCATACTGCGGCAGATAACGATACGGCTTCACCATCGCCTTCACTCGCGTTTGTAGATCGATCGCCTTGTCTCCCAGCCATACCAGGCTCTGCACTTGTTGATAAAGGAAGGTCTGGATTTCCTGCTCCGGCTTCTTCTTCCGCAGCGGATGATGTAAGCGCACCCATTCTGCCAGCGCTTTCGGTTCCGGTGGCAATTCACCCAGTAGCGAGTAACAACCGATCACCGCATAAGTCGGCGTGAGATGCGTCTCGTCTTGATCTCCCCAGGCGTATCCGCCATCGGCGCGCTTGTGCTGTTCCAGATAGCGAAGGATCCGCTCCTTCCATCCTGCATCGGTGGCCAGCAGCCCGTCCGTTCCCGCTGCCAGCACAATTCCCGCGGCTCCGACTCCCTTCAGCCACGCCCGCCGGTTCATCACCCCCACCGCTATGTTCCCCCCATTTTTCATTCAATCCTTTTGCCTATCGTCCTACCGTCTTGAATCCCTTCCGCAGCAGTCCGTCATGATCGATGATCGGTTTCGGGTTCGTCACCTTGCCCAGCGGACGGCAGCCCGGCCCCTCATTGCCATCGCCCAGATCCGCGCGCGCTTTCTCCGCGTATGCTTGCAACTTCTTCACCATCTCAGGATTCTTCGCCGCCACGTCCTTTGATTCCCCGATATCATTCTTCAGGTCGTAGAGTTTGCCGCTTTTCATCTCCAGTTTCCAATGTCCTGAACGCACCGCCTCCATTACACCACCTTCACGTGCCCGTGCTGTGTAATAGAAATAAGCTTCATGCCCCTTCGCGTCATTCTGCCCGAGTAACAGCGGCGTGATGTCCTTGCCGTCCAGTTTGCGATCGGTCGGCAATTTGCCACCCGCCAGCGAGACCAGTGTCGGCAGGATATCGATCATGCCCGTGATCTCATCCGTGCTTGTTCCCGCTGGGATTTTGCCCGGCCACCACGCGATCGTGCAGGTGCGCATGCCGCCTTCAAGCGTGCTCGCTTTGAAACCGCGCAGCGGCGTATTCTTCCCGCGCGATGTCCCGCCATTGTCCGAGGTGAAGATCACCAGCGTATTATCGTCCAGCTTCAGTTCGCGCAATTTGTCCAGCACCTGACCCACGCTCCAGTCCGTCTCCTCCACCCAGTCGCTGTAGATGCCGTTCGGCGATTTGCCCGCGAAATTCTTGCCCGGGTAGATCGGGAAATGCACAGACGAATGCGGCAGATAGAGGAAGAACGGCTTGCTCTTGTTCCGTTGGATGAATTTCACCGCCTCGCGCGTGAAACGTTCCACCAATTCCGTCTGCTCCTGCGCCTTCACGCGTACCACCAGTTCGGAATCTCCCCGGATGAGCGGCAGCGGCGGGTGCTTAGGCGCACTGCGTTTCTTCGCATCAACTTTGTCTTCTGGCGGCTTGTCACCGAGATTGCTCCGCGCCCCTTCTTCCGCCGGCCCCATGTCGTTGGAGTAGGGGATGCCGTAATAGTAATCAAATCCCTGATGCGTCGGCAGCATGCCGCGTTGATCGCCCAGATGCCACTTGCCGATGCACGCCGTCGCGTAACCCTGCTGCTTCAACAGTTCGGCCACCGTGATCTCGCTGGATGCCAAGCCTTCGGATTCACCCGGGAAGAACACGCGATTCACATTCACCCGCTTAAAGTAAGAGCCCGTCATCAATTGCGACCGCGAAGGCGAGCATACCGGTGCTGCGTAGAAGGAAGTGAGTTTCATGCCCTCCTTTGCCATGCGGCTCAGGTGCGGCGTGCGGTTCAGCGTTGAACCATACGGCTCGATATCCGAGTAACCCAGGTCATCGATATTGATGACCACCAGGTTCGGCTTGGTCGCTGCTTGGGCGGTGAGACAGACAGTGACGCCGATCGTGAGAGCCAGTAGCCGGAAGGTATGCCAGAATGGTGCTTTCATGGGATGCCAACCATTACAAAACCGTTCCCCCAAACACGCAAGCCGCGAGTTCATGTGCATCAATGTGCTGCTGGCATCTTGCCAGCAGTCTTGGGTGTCCATTTGCAAAATGACTTCTTGAAGTCGTCCTAGGGCACCCTTATCAACTCTCCTTTTTCTACTCTTCATGCCCCTATCTTAAAGGGGGACCTAGGACAACCGCTGTCCATGGTCCCTTTTTTCTAAAAATATTTCAAATCGCTCTAACTGTTTGATATTTAGCATTTTGCGCGTGTGCGACGGATGAAACTATGGATTCTCCTCTCAAAAATTCGCGCTGATTCGCGAAATTAGCGTCAACCCTCCCTCCACAAAAAAGGACCGCAGCAACAGCTCAGCCTTCTCGGGGGCATTTCGCTATTGCTGCGGTTTTCTGTGACGTGATCTTTAGACAGATTCCGTCTGCAATTTTCTTA
>CAZRGY010000110.1:0-10505 GCA_964599715.1 uncultured Verrucomicrobiota bacterium
GTCCCCACCACGCTGAAAAAGGATGGCCGCAACCGTCCCCCTCACCTCCGCAGTTGGCGGGATGGCTGGCGTCACCTTCGCTTCATGCTCATGTACAGCCCGCGCTGGCTGTTCCTGATCCCCGGTGCCGCCCTCATGCTTATCGGCCTGCTCGCCGGTATCTGGCTCATCCCCGGCCCGCGCACGGTCGGCAATGTCACCTTCGACGTCCACACCATGCTCTACGCCGGTCTCGCCGTGCTCATCGGTTTTCAATCCGTCCTGTTCGCCGTCTTCACCAAGACCTTTGCCATCACCGCCGGATTGCTGCCCTCCGATGAACGCATGGAGAAACTCTTCAAGCATATCACCCTCGAAGCCGGCCTCATCGTCGGCGTCCTCCTCATCCTCGCCGGATTGGGCGGCACCGCCTACGCCGTGCTCGGCTGGCAAAAAACACAATTCGGCCCGCTCGTCCCCAGCGACACCCTACGCACCGTCATCCCGTCTTTCGTGCTGCTCGCCCTCGGTTGCCAAACCGTGCTCTCCAGCTTCTTCCTCAGCGTCCTCGGCCTGAAACGCCGTTAAAAGCAATGCACCAATTTTCCACATCGCACTCTCTGGACGTTGAACGTTGGAAGTTGGACGTTGAACGTTTACTCCCTCATTCGTCATTGCTCATTCCTCGGTCATTGATCTTTGCGCCTTCTGCGCCTCTTTGCGGCCATCCATGAACCCTGTCAGCCACATCCACGGCCAATACGTCTTCACGCGTCGCATCCGTGTGCTGAGCGATCACATCGCTAGGCTCATCCCGCAGAATGCGCGTCTGCTCGATGTTGGTTGTGGCGATGGCACACTCACGAAACGCCTCTGCGAACTCCGTCCCGACATCACTGCCGAAGGCGTCGATGTCCTCGTGCGTCCGCAGACTGCCATTCCCGTCACGAAATTTGACGGCCACAAACTCCCCTTCACCGATGATTCGTTCGATTGCGTTCTCTTCGTGGACGTCCTCCATCACACCGAGGATCCCACCATCATGCTGCGCGAAGCCGCGCGCGTGACGAAGAACTGCATCGTGCTGAAAGACCACACGCAAGAAGGCTTCCTCGCGCACAGCACCTTGCGCTTCATGGACTACGTCGGTAACGCCCGCCACGGTGTCGTGCTCCCCTACAACTACTGGACCCGCGCCCAATGGACCGCCGCCTACGAGCAACTGAATCTAAAGATCGAAACCGAACTCCGCTCCCTCAATCTCTACCCCGCCCCTGCCAGTTGGTTCTTCGACCGTGAACTGCATTTTATCTCGCGCTTGGTGAAATGAATTTTAAATCTTGGTAGGGACGCGGTGCTCCGCGTTCCCTTGCCAGCCTGAACGCATCCGCGAATAAACTCAGGCTGGTAACAGCAAAAACCTCCACGCATCAACATAAGCGCGGCATTCAGTATTCATCCAATAGCATCGTCTAAAGATCGAAACCACCATCTCCTCCCTTTCCGTGTATTCCGCGTATTCCGTGGTTAAAACCACTCCCCCTCACATCCGCGCCTTCAGCATCTTCCACACGCGCAACGCCTCGGTGACTCCCCACGCCTGCGCATCGCAACCGCGCTGTTGATGCGGGGCATCGCCATCGATCACTTCCGGTATCTGCCCCACGCATCCTTCCACCATCATCCGGTCCATGCTGCTCAGATACGCCCGCGCCGCCGCCACTGCTTCCGGCGAATGATTCCATGCGATCGCCATCGCTTCACAGAATCCGGGGAAGGTCCACGTCCACGCCGTGCCGTTGTGATACGCCGCTTTGCGCCGCGTATCCTCATCCCCTTCGTAGCGTCCCCAATACGGATTGCTCGGATCGTTCAACAACCAACCGCTCGCCGAATGGATGGGTAACGGCAGCTCCACCGTGAGCGGGGCCAAGGAACGCAACGCCCCCGGCACCACCAGCCAGCGCCGCACCGCAGCCACGCAACGCCGCGCGCGATCACCCGACACGATGCCCAGGCTGACCGCGAGCACGCAGTTGCTGCGCAAGGCCGTATCCACCGCTGCCTGCTTGGCGGGTGTGTGTGCCGGAGCGCGCAGGCAATCCGCATACCAGCCCAACCGTTCACTCCAGAAAATATCTTCCAAAGACTTCGCCGCCCGCTCGGCCAGCACGCTCCAGTCTTCCTCCAGCTTCGGCGCATCCAGCCGCTCCAGCAATCGCAGCAGCCGGATCCACAAAGCCTGGATCTCGATGGGATATCCCTCGCGCGGAGTGCCCGCCGGGTAATTCGTGTCCATCCAGGTGAAATGACTCGGGCTCCACACCAGCGCCGTCTCCTTGTCCACCCGGATGCCATTCGACGTTCCGTTCAGATAGCCCACCGCGATGGATTGCAGCACTTGCAACACCGTGCGTCCGTGCTCATCCACTGCGGTCGCGTAAACGGATGGCCCCATCACGCCCGCCAGATCTTCACACACCACCCCATACCACAGCGGCGCATCCGTCGTATCGCGATTGGACGCATCCTCGCCATGGATTGTGTTCGGCAAGGTGCCCTTCTCTTCAAAGTGTCCGAACACTTTCACCAGTTCCAGCACCTCGGACGCACAACCCGCCGCGATGTAACCGCGCGCCGCGATCAACGAATCACGTCCCCAATCAAGGAACCATGGATACCCCGCAATGACTGTTTTGCCCGTTCCCCGCCGCACCAGATAAGCCTGCGCGGCGATCGCCAATTGTCGGCCGAACGCATCATTGCTGGCCACATCCGCCGCCGTTACGGCCGCTTCCACCCGGCGTTGCCGCCGTTCGATAAATCCACTTACCTCGGCCAAGTCCGGTTGCAGCTCTGCCGAGGCGAGCACCGTCACCGCCACGCCTGATTTCAAGGGCAGCTCAAACCAGCCCGGGCTGTAGGCATCCCCCTGCCCCGTCTGCCCGCGTGAAGCCTCCACCGGATGCGGCAATCCCACCGACCACTCCGCCGCCGGATGATACACTCCCGCATCCGCGATCACATGCAACTGCCGGTCCGCCGCGGGCGTGAAGGCAAAGCCGATGCCATCCGTCAACGTCGCACAATTGCTGGAGAAGTGATGTTCCGACCCGCCATTACGCGTCGTCTCCCAATGAAAACTACGATCCTCGATATCGAAACGCGCCGTGATGCGCACATCGCATTCACTCGGCAAAGGTCGTCCCAAGTCCGGCGCGGCACTGGAGTGCTGCAACCGCAACACCACCGCATTCCGCGTCTCCAACATATCCACCACCAGATGCACTTCCACCGCCCGGCCATCACCGGCATTGCAGAGAAAACGCCAATGTGCCGGTGGTCCCGCTTCAAAGCTCAAGAGTGTGCTCGCATCCAGCGGCGTGATGAATCCGTCGGCGTTCACCCACAAGCGCATGCGCTTCAGGATCACGTGCCGGTCCACCGGTATCTCCGCGTGCAGACTCGCGCCGAGCACGCAATCGTACTTGGACTTCACCTTGCCCAAGTCCACGCACATGCGCGTCATCGCTCCGCGCCCGTTCGTCAGCAGGACGATCGGTGCGTTGATACCATTCGGCAATGTCTGCCCGCCCTGGATGCTCAATGGTTGCCGCAAGGCCGGGCCCTTGCCCACACATCGCACCGCTGCCTCCACCGTGTCCGGCGTGGGACCGAACCGTTCCAGTTTCAGCACGGTATCACCCAAAGCTTCATCGATGCGGAACAAGGCGATGTGATGTCCGTCCAACCGGATGCTGTTCTGAAATCCGACACGACGCTGGCTGCCATTCCGCAACCATGCGCGGAATGGATGCGTCTCCTCCACCAAAAGCCAGTGATGCGGCGGCACGATGGTCACCCGCGCCACATTCTGCGCCGTCCACTTGACCACCGGAGAATAGAGCTCACTCACCGGAGTCGCCCGTAAAGCCGCGAGCAGATCCTTAGTCGCCGCTGCCGGTTCCACATGGGCTGCCGCTGTCAACATGCGTGCCGGGTCTGCGGTGAAAAAAGCCGCCAGTTCCTGCCAATCAGCCGGGCCGATCTCTTCTTCCTCCAGCACTTGCGACAAGGCAGTGAGTGCCAATGCCGCCTGTGCCCGCTTATGCCGGTAGCTGGGCCCGCCTAATCCGCGCGGCAATGTCTCCGCCGCGAGACAATGCACCGCTCCCGGAGCAAGTTCAAAGCGCCAACGCCCGTCGCCCATCCCCTCAACCTCCGACGGCTCGTGTTCCGTCAATTCCATCGGCATCTCACCCAGAAACTTAAGGCCGCCCAATTCGATGCTGTGCGCGGCTTTCAGATCTGGATTGGCCAGCACCAAGACTGAATCTTTCCCGTCATTCGAACTCCGCTGCAACGCATAGACCGGAGAACCGGGTGGCGATAGCCGCGTCAATTTGGCGCTGTCAAAAAAACAAGGGTGATCCGCCAGCAGATGATTGAGTGAACTGAGTTCCCCGATGAGATTCGGCCCGCTGCCCCAATTCATCCCGCGGCTGGAATGCACGTTGAATTTCTCCGCCGCCAGCCACTCCACTCCACACGTGAAACCGAATCCACCGCTCACACTCGTCAGCGCACAAAGCCGGTTGCGATGCCGGGACCACTCCGCGCTCGTGTCCGCCAGCCGGTTGTTATCGTGCGTCTCGCTGTAATGGAACAGCAGCCCCACCCGCTCGCTTTGTCTGAGGCTGTGATCCAGATATCCGGCGACCTGCGTCGCATCAAAATTTTGGAACAGCTCGGAATACGCCCACTGCATTCCGCCCTCATTCAAAAGATTCGCCGTGTCATCCCAACCGCCGCCGAGTCCTTCGAGCAGGAACACTGTGTTCGGAAATTCCTGATGCACCCGGGCCGTGATGTATTGCCACACAGGCATCGGTATCTTGTAACCCGCATCACAACGGAAACCATCCACTCCCCGGCGACACCATATGAGCAACGCCTCCGCGAGATGCTCCCACAATTCGGGAAACCGTTGATCCAGCTCCACCAGATCTTCCCAGGTGACACCCCAAGCACCGGGACTCTCGAACTCGCCATCCGGTTTCCGCACGAACCATTCCGGATGATTCTCCTGCAACCACGAACCCCACCCCGTGTGGTTCAACACGATATCAAGGAAGACTCGCCCGCCACGCGCATGCACCGCCGAGGTCAGCTCACAGAACTGGTCCACGCCAGTGGTTCTCTTGTCAAAGACCACCAGCGCCGGATCGATCGCCGTCATGTCCTCACACGCATACGGACTGCCATACCGGCCAAACCGCGCGTAAGTCGTCGGCGTGGGATTGATCGGCAGCAGATGCAGGATACGACAACCGAGCGTATCGAAGATATGCGGCAACTCCGCCACGAGATCACGCAACTTACCCGAAGGGGGAATCAGTGTGTAGCCCTGCGCATCCAGCTTCTTCCACTCCGCTTCCTGCGCTTCATCGATCGTTTTCGCCAGCGTCTTGCTGGGACCGAACATGCGCGGGTAGGCACAATAGATCGTGTTCCCTGTGCGACACCAATCCGGCTGGATGTTTAAGCCAAAATCCGAACCATCCGGCCAGTGTTGATAGCCTTTTTCATCGATGAGATACGCCTTGGACTTGAAGTAACCGACTTCCGTGAGCGGCAGTTCCAATTCCCACGCATTACCCACACGCTGCATCGGGATATCCCGCCAGGAAGCACCCGCCAAAGGAAGGGGCCGAAAATGCGCCGCCACGATCTCCGCCCGTAATTGTCGTACGCGGCCCAGATTGGTGCGCAAACGCGCCTGCCAATTCCCACCGGCCGCAGGCGCCTCGATGCGGAAACGGACTCGGTCTCCCACAAAACGCACGAGGCGTTCACCGGGAGCAGGTGTCATTTGTGGTCTGAGCATCCGATTTTTGCGGCGGGCCATCGTGGCCGCACCAACGGCCCTCTGTTTTGCCCGTCCCATCCGCCAAGTCAACGCACAAGGGCAGGCTAAGGTGAAAATGTTACATCGATAAGGGCTTGTAGGCGAAAATGTTTCAGTCTACGCCAAGGAAGACTTCTGTGATTTGCCATTGAGCGTAACCCGACTCCCCTCTAACCTCCGCGCAGATGTCCGGACGCCTTTTCAGAGTATTGGGTTTGGCCGCTGCCTTGGCAGTTGGCCCGCTCAACTCCGCCCACGGTGCCGAGGCTGCTGCTCTGCCGACCACTGAGACCGGTTGGAAAACCTACTTCAAGGAACTGGACCGGAGCAAAGACGCGCAATCTTACTTCACATTAGGTTCCTTCTACGCCGCCGGTCATCCCCAACTCACCCGCAGTGGCAAACCCGATCCAGACAAGGCGTTTGATTATTACGAAAAAGCTGCGGAACAGGGTCACCCCGAAGCGCAATACCGTCTCGGCTATTGTTACGAGAATAAATTGGGGATCCGCCGCGCCAACTTGGAACTCGCCCAAAAGTGGTATCTCAAAGCGGCTGATCAGGAAGTGCCCGTGGCGCAATTACGCGTCGGCCAGTTGTTCTTCGATGACAAGGGTGCCTTCTACGATCGCAAGCTGGCCTTTTATTATCTGTCCAAGGCGGCCGAGCGCGGGTTGCCTGAAGCGCAACGGATGGCCGGGGATTGCCACAAGCTCGGCTGGGGAACGGATCGCAATTACGTCAAAGCCCTCACGTGGTATATCATCGCCGCGGCTCAAGAAGATGAGAAAGCCCGCAATAGCCGCGATACCGTCGTTGAGATTTACCACCTGACCAAAGATGAAGTTCTGGCCGCCGAGAAAGCTGCCCGCGAGTTCCAGCCCAAACTCTGAGCCTTTTTCCCCGCCTGGTTAATTCACTGGCGAAGGGACCAGCACGATCCGGAAACCGATATCTTGCCCCCTGCTCTCCGGTGTCAGGCTGCGCTGAAAACCGGTTGAAAAAGCACTGCCCGGATATTGCAGCCAGGATTCTCCCAACAAAGCGCGTTGTTCTCCGTTTCCGTCCTGACACCATTCCCACACATTCCCTACCAGGTCATAGATGCCATTCTTGGCCGGACGATAACTACCCGCCGGAGCCGTGAACAGATGACGGTCATAGGAGATATTGTCCGCGAGGTTCGCCAGATTGCTGGGCAACGGCCATACCTTGCCCCACAAGTAGGGACCGGCATCATAACCCTCATTCAGTGCCTGCAACCATTCCGTCTGCGTCGGCAAACGGTAAGTCGCCATCTCCAGCACTTTCTCCTGCGCCTCCTTACCGGTCAGCCATTGGCAAAACGCCATCGCATCATTCCAGCCCACTTCCACGACCGGCTCGGAAGCCGTCTGCTTGAAACCCGGATCACGCCAGGCCGGACCGGCATTATGGCGGGTGGCATCATAGAACGCCTGGAAATCTTGCAAGCGCGTTTCCCACACGCACACCCATACCTTGCCCACCGGCACAAAACGCATGCCGAGACTGTTCGTCCACATCGTCATGCCCGGCTGTGGTCCGGCATAGATCTCCAAATTCCGTTTTACGGTCACCGTCTTCTGTGGCTGAACCGTTGCTGAGATATCGAGGAAACGATGCCGTGGCAGGCGCAACTGGAACCTGGCCGTCCCCAAAGGTTGCTCCTTCAAGGTCAACGGCGTCTCGCCCAAAGGCTCACTGCCCCGCATCACCATGGCACCTGCCGGCACTGAATCGATCTGCACGGTACCGAAGGGCAACGCCACGTTCACTTTGGCGGTCTGCTGGCTGAGAACGCTGACTTTGTTCGTCACACTCCACTGTTTGTAGCGCGAGACCAGCTGGTATTCTCCCGTCGGTACATCAGCCAGCAAGCTGCCGGATGTAACCGGTTTGCTGAATCCATTTCCGCGCAATTCGGAACTCGCCTCAACCGGAACGACATTTGCCAACAACGAACCCTTGCTCCGCACAAGCTCCACCTTGACGGGTTGGTTCTCACCTTTCTTCAGTTCGAATTCCTGCTTCACCGCATCATAGCCATCTTTCTCCACCTCCAGCTTATAACTGCCCGTCGGCAAAGCCTCTGACTGCAATGGCAATATGCCTTCCTTATAGAGGCCATCCGGGCCGCTCAATTTGTAAGTGCCACCCGTCTGTGTCGCCGTGATACGCAAAGGCGCCTGGCTTCGCAGCAACGAGGCTTCCGCAGCCACGGTGACCTGGCTGTGCACCTCTACCGTTCGATTGGTCACTTCAAATCCAGCCAGGGTGAATGTCACTTGATACGTTCCCGTCGGTAATTGAAGTTCATCGGCTGGTGTCTTGCCCCGACGCATCACCTGATCCGGTCCGATCAAACTGTAGCCAGCACCTTCTGGTATCGTCAGGATACGCATCGTCCCCTTGCTGCGATTCAACACCACCATATCGCTGATGGTCGTCTGGTTTTTCTGGATCTCCACATCCACGTACTGCGGATCATACCCTTCAGCCTTTACCAAGACCCGGTGTTTGCCCGTCGGGATGCCTTCCAAGCGCTCCGCTGATTTCGCACGCTTCGCGACCCCATTGACGTAGACCTCGAAGGTCGCCGTCGCGGGCGTCGTCATCACCTGCAATTCCCCAGATGTTCGCTCCAGCACATGCTCGCCAAAATCATTGAGCCCCGTCGGCTTGATCTCCACCTCCAACTCACGCGCTTCATAGCCATCCTTCTCGATCCGCAACACATGAGAGCCCACCGCGAAACGGGGCGGCCAGTTCGTGAGGGTGATACCATCCACCAACAACCGGGCATCCGCCGGGGTGATCTTGATCTTGAAGGGCCGGCTCATCCGCGGCAGCACCGCATTCAATGCCAGTGTCTCGCCTGAAAGCACATTGGTTTCCAAAGACACCGGATCAAAACCTTCCATCTGCAAAAGCAGGTTCAATGATCCGGGCCGGACTTCTTTGAGGGTAAACGGCGTTGTCCCCACAGTTGTTCCCCGCAAAATGATGGTCGCTCCGGGCGGATCGCTGGCCACCGAAACTGCTGCCGGTGAGAATTCGAACGCCAAGGCGCTGACCTTATCCTTGAGAATGTCCACCGTGCGCTCTTGCTTCGGCCAACCGGTCAAGATAGCCGTCACCTCATGTCTTCCAGGCGACAAGTTAGTTTCCATTTTCATCGTGGGGCCCAATTCCCCCAATGAACGCCCGTCCAACCAGATGTTCACTCCCGCCATCGGGCTGCTGACCAGCAAAGTGCCCCGTTCCTTCGTCAAAGTCCGCTCCAGCTTTAACATCTGCTTGCCGCGCACTTCACCCTTCACGGTCTCCTGGTTGAAATCGTCTTTGGACAGCACATACAGCACTCCGCCCGGCGGCACATTCGTCAGCGTCAAAGGCGTCGTGCCGATCTCTTTATTTCCCGCCAGCACCTTCGCTCCCGTGGGATCACTCGTGATCTCGACTGTGCCGGGATAAAACTCGAACAGTTCTGTCAATTCCCCATCGCGTGTTATCGTCACCTGCCGGCGTATGGGTGGCCACTTGGCGTACTCCGCCGTGATCTCATGGACGCCAGGCGGCAAGTCCGTCATCAAGACACCATCCGCTCCCGGGACCACGGGTTTCCCTCCGATGCTGAACCGTGCCCCTGGCGGATCGCTCTGCAACACCACCCGACCGGTATAGGCCGTCAAACTGATCGGAGGCAGCTCTGCAAACCTGCCTTCCTGCACTTCCAAGTTCACGGTTTGCGGTTCATGGTCCGGCTTCTCGATCACCGCTTCATACATCCCTGGAGCCAAGTTCATGATGCGACCCGGTCCATTCAAAGTCTGGCCATTTGCCAATGTCAGGCTCGCACCTTCCGGCAGCGCACTGACTTCGATCCCGCCCATGCCCGATTGCAAACGCTGATCTTGCGTGCTCACCCACCAGAAAAATCCTGCCACCAAAAGCAACAACACAGCCATCATCGCCCAAGTAGTACGCCGCGCCACCCGCTGTGGCTTGGTCGTCTTCGGCACCAGCGGTTCATGAGTGGCTCCAACTGGTCGTATCCCTTTTTCGTCGATGGTGAATTCCATCGGCGGTAGGGCGGGCTTGGTCGTCGTCCTGGATGGCCCGTCCAGCTCCATCAAGGCTGCCGGCTCGGTAGGTGGGTTCTCCGCTTTTTCCGTCGGTGGAGGCGTCAGCGTAACCGTATCTCCCGCCTTCGTCGTCGTTAAACCAGCGGCTTCCAACCCAGCCGTATCCGCCAACCCCAGCCGTTGTAAAACATCCAGTGTCCCTTGGGGACGTTTCGCCGGATCTTTCGCCAAGCAGGCGGCAATCGTCTCTTCCCATTCCGGCGGGATCGGCTTGCCCATGATGCCAAGCTGCTTGCGCCGCTCGGCCATCGAGGGCGGGATCTTCTCCCGCACCTGTGTCATGATCTCGCCCGTGAAGAACGGCGGCTTGCTCGTCAGGAGTTCGAAAAGCGTCGCCCCGAGAGAATAGATATCATCCTGCGCCGAAGCCGCCTCACCCAAGGCCTGCTGCGGGCTCATGTAAACCAGCGTTCCACTGGCCCCGTGCACCGCTGAGGACACCCGGGTCATGT
>CAZRGY010000111.1:0-10449 GCA_964599715.1 uncultured Verrucomicrobiota bacterium
CGCATCGCGTCAGCTCCAGTGGCGGCATCCTCATGGACAAGCAGAGCAAGGCGAACATCTCGGACACCCAGACCGCCACCTTCGAATTCCCGGGCCTGAACGTCGTCTGGACCCATCGCACCTGGGGCGCTCCGCCTGACCCGGAGTATCCTTGGGCCGCCATTATCTACGGCGAGAACGGCACCCTCAAAGCCAGCGTAAATAAATACGAGTTCATCCCGCGCGGCAAAGGCCAGGCCATCAAGAAAGACGTCGTGATGGAATTGGAGGAATACCCGGAGGACAAGACCGAAAAAGACTTGGAGAAGCACGTCGCCCCGGCGATCCGCGGTCACATGAAAGATTTTCTCGCGGCCATTGAGAGCCGCGGCAAACCCGTCGCGGATATCGAGCAAGGCGTCATCTCCAGCATCGCCAGCATCCTGGCGAACGTCTCGTTAGAAGCCGGGCGCTCCCTCGAGTGGAATGCCGCCAAGGGCCATATCGCCAACGACCCCGAGGCGAATAAATTGCTCATGCGCCCCTATCGCAAGCCTTGGGTGCATCCCACCCCGCAGAACGTATAACGGAGCGCCGAGCTCCAGCTCGGCGCGAGTCCTGCATTTTATCACTGCCTTACGCTTTGGAGTGCTGCGGCTGGACGCAGCTTTCCGCCGAGGCGGCTTGACGCCTCGACTCCCCTCGTAGCGCAGGCTTCCAGCCTGCGGGTTATGGCAGCATCTTGCTGCCATAATTTTCCCGTAGACGTCCCACCTCAACCCCGCTAGCGTCCCTTCCGTTCCACAAACACAAATCTCATGAGCCCTTTCCTTGCGGAAATGATTGGGACCATGCTGCTCATTATTTTGGGCAATGGCGTGGTCGCAAACGTCGTGCTTCATCAATCCAAAGGTCACAATAGTGGCTGGATCGTCATCACCACCGGCTGGGCCTTGGCCGTCACCTTCGCCGTGTATTCCGTCGGCACCATCAGCGGTGCCCACCTGAATCCCGCCGTGACCATCGCCATGCTTTGCCTGGGCAAGATCGCCGCCCCCTTGGCCGGGCAATACATCATCGCTCAAGTGATCGGGGGATTTCTTGGTGGCGTCATTGTCTGGCTCGCCTACCTCCCCCATTGGGAAGTCACCAAAGATCAGGGCGCCAAGCTCGCCGTCTTCTGCACAGCTCCCGCCATTCGCAAACCCGCTTCCAATCTCATCACGGAAATCATCGGCACCTTCATGCTCGTGCTCGGCGTCCTCGCCATCCTGTCCCCTGATAATCTCGTGGCTGGTTCCGGCTTTGACGTCGGCTTCGGCCCATTCCTTGTCGGCATCATCGTGTGGTCTATCGGCCTGTCACTGGGAGGTCCCACCGGGTATGCGATCAATCCCGCACGTGATTTGGGACCACGCATCGCCCATGCCCTGCTGCCGATAGCCGGCAAAGGCGGTTCAGATTGGGGATATGCCTGGGTGCCCCTAGTCGGCCCCATCCTAGGCGGCATTCTCGCCGCCTTCTTTTTCATCATGCTCTGGCCTTAGGGGTGGCCAGCAAAAGCGATCGACTCGGATTGCGAAAGCTATTCCTTGGGCACCTGCCCAACCTCACGAACGCCCGAGCCTTTGCGCTTCGTCAAGGAATCACCTAAATCATCCCGGCAGTCATCGGCCAGTTTCTCCAGACGGGCGACGACATCAGGATACTTCGCGATCACATTGGTCGTTTCGCCCAAATCATTCTGCAAATCGTAGAGCTCCAGCTCTGTTTTCGCACTCTTGTAAGGAGTCGGCCTTCCATCCTTGCCTCCGGGTCCACCTGCCAGCGTCCGGTAGGTATGCGGGAAAATCAGCTTCCACTTGCCGCTGATCACTGCCTGCAATTGGTTGTTCGCATAATAGATGAAGTAGGCCTCATGCGGACACTTCGCATTCGCGTCACCACGCAGCAGCGGCCAGATGTCCTTGCCGTCGATCTTCTTTTCCGGCAACGGCGCACCCACCAATCCCGCGATCGTCGGCAGCAGATCGATTGTCATCGCCGCTTCCGCATTCACCCGGTTCGGAGGGATTTTGCCCGGCCACCGCGCGATGAACGGAACTCGTACGCCACCTTCCCATGAAGTCCCTTTGCCTTCCCGTAACGGCCCGGCGGTACCCGCATGGTTTCCATAAGAGAGCCAAGGACCATTGTCCGTCGTGAAGATCACCAGCGTATTGTCATCCAGCCCGTTTTGCTTCAGTGCCTTCAATATCTCGCCCACGGACCAGTCGATCTCCATCATCACATCGCCATGCAGACCACTCTCCGCCTTCCCCTTGAATTTATCTGATACATATAACGGCACATGCGGCATGCTGTGGGCCACATAGAGGAAGAACGGTTTGGCCTTGTTCTTCTCGATGAATTTCACCGCCCGCTCCGTATAAGCCGTGGTGAGCTGGGTCTGATCCTCCGGTGTCACTTCCGGGTCCACCACCTGGTCCCCCTCAATCATGGGCAGTGGTGGGTAACGGTTCTTCTTGGGAGAATCCGCCGGCAAATCTATCAGATCCGGATGATACGGCCACATGTCGTTGGAATAGGGCAGCCCATAATACTCATCAAAACCCTGCTTCACCGGCAACATGGACGGGTGATCTCCCAAATGCCACTTGCCGAACATCCCGGTCGCATATCCCTTCTGCTTGACCACCTCGGCGATCGTCATCTCCTCCGGATTTAGCCCAATTTTGGCACGAGGACTCAGCGCACCATGGATACCCACGCGGTTGTTGTAACAACCGGTGAGCAAAGCCGCCCGCGAAGCGGAACAAACCGCCTGGCTCACATGGAAATTGACGAACCGGATCCCTTCCTTGGCCATCCGGTCAAGATTCGGCGTGGTGAACCCCTTGCCGCCGAACACCCCGACATCCGCATAGCCCTGATCATCCGTGAAGATGATGATCACATTCGGCGGCCGTCCCTCGGCACCGCGCACTTCTGACCAGGAAATGAGCAGCAACACCAAAACTGCCAGCAGTTTACCAGGGTCTTTGATGCCGCTCATCAGCCTATTCATTGTCTTTCTTGGGCTCCGCTTCAGGTTCGCCTTTGATCTCGATGATGGCATTCTGGGCCGCGGCACTGATCTCTTCATTGCGGGACTTGGCCAGCTTCTGCAACATCGGCAGCGCATCCTTCGCCGCCGGACCATACAATCCCAATGATGTGGCCGCCGAAGCGATCACGCCGCCATCCTTATCTTCCAACATGGTGATCAATTTCGGTATGGCGACATCCCCGGAGACCTGAGTCTTGCCCACTGCCGTAGCCATCCAACCACGGGCAATTGGATCTTCATCATCAAGTCCTTTGATGAGAGCATCCGCTGCACTTGTCGCCTCACCAGCTTTCATCCGCGCAAGGGAAGCTGCGGCCATGGCGCGCACCTGCTTGTCACTATCTGAAAGTTTTTGAGTGAGCGGTGCTACTGCATCTTTTCCGATGGCCCCAAAGGCGGATGCGACATCCTGCCCGGCGTCTTGCACGGCCAGCAGCGGCAACAGCTCCGGCACTGCCGGTGCGGCGGCGGCACCTAGGATGTTGAAGCCGCGGACTGCTCCCAGACGCCGTGAATAAGAAGGTGGATAATCCACATTCAACACCGTCGCCCACTTCTGTTTATCCTCCGAATCTTTGAAATGCATCATGGACACCAGCGCTGGCAGGAACTCCTTGGCGTTGCTGGAGAGCGTGCTCTTGGCTTTCTCCCTTACCGCATCCTCGCGCGAAGCCAGCTCGTCCATCCAGACCGTCACACGCTTACCTTGCACTTTGGGGCCGCTCAGGTTGGAAACGACCAATCCATACGTTGCCGCCAGCGCAGCCAGAAAAACGATGATACCGATGATGAAGGGCTTTTTCATGATTTCGTCTTTAATGCGCCAAACCGCCCTCCGAAACAAGGAAATCTTGCAACTTGCTCAGTTCTCCGACGTCATCTTCGGTCTGGTCAGGAGTGCCAAAGCGATTGCCAGCAGCACGAGCAGATTGCCCGTCCAAAAATCCAAACTGGCCCCCGTTGCACTGCTTTTCAAGTATTTACCGCCCCAATCATAGAGCAGCAACAAGCCTGCTGCCCCCACCCCAAATGTCATCCACCACCGCTTCATATCAGCGATCGGATGCAACGCCACCACCAATACTGCCGCCAAAAGAAGCAACGATCGCAAAGCCGGAAACCGGTTGATGTGTGCCCAAGTCAGCAAGAATGTTTTCATACCCGGAAACCGCACCTTCAGTTTACCGTCGACTCTCTGAAAATTTTTATCCGCTTGCGGGCTCATCACTTCATTCGTACCGGCCGCCACCCAGACATGACTAAGATTTCCGACTATCCGCACCTCAGCAAATCCCCGTGACTTCAAGATGCTCGCCGCCAATACCGCCTGTCCGTCGCAATCCTCACGCTTGTTCGCCCAGACCTCCGCCACCGTCGGCCAATAGTCGGTATTGCCCCAGACATCCCAATCATACCCATACTTGATCTCGCGATAGACGAATTTTTCTACCGCCTTCAACTCATCCTTCTTCGTCCCATCCGGTTTCAACTGCTCGTCGATCTTCTGATTGATCTCAGCCATGAACGGCACATTCGTCTCGATCAGGGAATCAGGATTCTTCCACCGAGGCATCTGTTTCACCAACTGGTCCGGACGGGGAAAGAAAACCACCAAAGTGTAAATCGCCAGCAGGCACGACTTGATCAGCCACCTTTGACCGCGTGAAAGACCGGCCAGCCAGTCCCATGCCTGCTTGAACCTCCCGCTCAAGCTTTTCCCTCCATATATCCGCGCAAGGTGGCCAAATCCTTCCGATACGCTTCCCGTAATGTCTTGGCATCCTCGGCCAGCGGATATTCCACATGTAGCAGCACCGGCTGGCTGTATCCGCTCGCTTTCACCATCTGGTAGAATTTCGGATTCACCATCCCTTCGCCCAACGGAACATTCTGCGCTTTCCTACCCTGCCAGATAAAATCCTTCGCATACACCAACCCAAGATGCGATCTGATGAGATTGAAATTCAATTCCCAGGCCGTTCCGCCTTCCACCGTTGCGTGGCGGATATCAAATGCGATAGCCAACTGTTTAGGATCGTGTTCTTTGAAGAGCTCATAGATATCCCAAGACGCCGCTCCAAAATAATTCGCTCCGGAATGGACCTGGTAAACCGCCGTCAGTCCGAGCTCTTTGTTTAGAGCTGCCAAGTCTTTCACCACCGGCATCTTCGCCTCGACCTGTTCCGCGATCGGTTTTTTAAGGTCATACTTCCAAGCCCCCAACCGATACTTTTTGACCCCTAGCTTGGCCGCCGTTCTTAATATTTTCTCAGTCAAAGGCTCATTCGCATCGGTGATGGCCGTAGTCAGTTCAGTGACCTCCAGCTTGCGCTTGGACAGCACTTCCACCAGCTTGGGCAAATCCTCTTCTACCCGTTCAGGCAACACCCGTCCCTTCGGCCTGACTGGCGTAGCTACTCCCATGAAGCCCAGTTCAGCCAGCATGTCCGCCATCTGTTCAGGCGGCAGATGTTGCAACGCCTTCTCGAACGCCGCGACAGGATAAGGCCTTTCCGCTGCCAAAGTGGTGAATGAGGCACCCGCGAGCACGGCTGTACCCAGCGCCGCCTGTTGCAGGAATTTACGCCGGGAAACGGGATGACTCTGGGAAAGCATGTGGCAGTTCTAGCATTTCCCTTGCCTCGTCCAAGGCAAAACCATCCTCAAAGCAGACGTCGTATCACTTCCGTAGAGTTCAACTCAGCTTGCAACGCCTCAATCGATTTCACCTGCCTCGGCAAAACAAACTGCGGGGCGATCTCCATCAATGGCGTAAGCACAAACTGCCGCAAATGCGCTCGGGGATGCGGCAAGATCAACAAGGCCGAATCCCGCGCTTCCTGCCCAAATGCGATGAGATCCAAATCCAACGGCCTCGGTTCATTCATCACCGCTTTGGGTCGCCTACCAAACTCCTTCTCTAACGCCTGTAGTTTACCCAGTAAGCTCTCCGGCGTCTCTCCCGTCTTCGGCACCAAACCTACTGCCGCGTTCACGAAATCCGGCGAACCCGGCGGACAATCCACTGGCGAAGTCGCCCAGAGCGAAGAAAGCAAAAGCGGCTGGTCTGATAACTCAGCCAGCCGCCTGAATGCTTCCTGCAAGATTTGAGTCGAGTCCCCGAGATTGGAACCTAACGCGATATAAGCCCGTTCAATGTCCGATGTTGGTTGGCCAGAATTCATCATTCTGCACTCCATCATCGGCTTACTTCAAACCCAGCACGTCCTGCATGCTATAGATTCCAGGTGCCTTGCCCACGACCCATTGGGAGG
The DNA here is from genome assembly GCA_964599715.1 of uncultured Verrucomicrobiota bacterium. Taxonomy (GTDB): domain Bacteria; phylum Verrucomicrobiota; class Verrucomicrobiia; order Limisphaerales; family JAEYXS01; genus JAEYXS01. The sequence continues at coordinate 6,364 of CAZRGY010000111.1, forward strand.
CCCGCAAAGCCCCATTTGCAAATGTGTCACGGCTCGAGGCCTTGTGCGTCAGTTCCACCCGCTCACCATTGGCAGCAAAGATAACGGTATGATCACCCACCACATCGCCACCACGAACCGCATGGATACCAATCTCGCTGCTCGTGCGCTCTCCCACGATGCCTTTACGGCCATGGCGCAACTCTTCTTCCAGCTGGACCTTGCGCACATCGGCAAGAATCTCCAACAAGGTGGTCGCAGTACCGCTCGGAGCATCTTTCTTCAAGCGATGATGCATCTCCACCACTTCGAGATCGAAGCTGGGACCAAGGATCTCCGCCGCTTTTCGGGTCAGCCAGAACAACGTGTTCACACCCGTTGAATAGTTCGAGGCCCACACGATCGGGATGGTCGCCTTGCACGCCGTGATGCGTTGCTTGTCCTCTTCGTTATGTCCCGTAGTGCCGATGATGAGCGCTTTCTTGTGCTTCACGCACAATTCCGCGATGCCTGCTGTGGCATTGTGAAAGCTGAAATCGATCACCGCATCACACTTCTCGATGACCGTGCTGATATCGTCGCCTTGATCGATCAGGCCGACCACTTCCAACCCCGCGATGTTCTTGGCGCAATTCTGCAACGCCACGCCCATGCGGCCCTTGGCACCTGTGATGATGATTTTCGTCGTGCTCATACGCTTGCCTTACTTGATCACCCCACACGCCTTCATCGTCGCTGCCAGCGTCTGCTTGTTCTTCGCACTCAACGAGACCAACGGCAGACGCACGCCACCCTCGATGACGCCCATCATCTCTAAAGCCGCCTTGACCGGCACCGGGTTCGACTCGATGAACAGGTCCTTGAACAACGGAAAATACTTGGTGTGCAGCTTCAGCGCCACGGCTGGCTTGCCGATGGCAAACGCCTTCACCATGTGGCTGACTTCCTTCGGGATCACATTGGAAGCCACACTGACCACCCCATCCGCGCCCACTGCCATAAAGGAGAGGGTCAATGAATCATCACCGCTTAGGATGACGAACTTCTTGTCCATCACCTGACGCAATTGGCTCACGCGCTCCGGCGTGCCACCTGCTTCCTTGATACCCACGATGTTCTTATGGGCATCAGCCAGACGCTTCACGGTGTCGATACCGATCTCGATGCCGCAACGGCCAGGAATGCTATACAACACCAGCGGCAGTTTGGTCGCCTTGGCGATGGCTGAAAAATGTTGGAACAAGCCCTCTTGCGTCGGCTTGTTGTAATACGGAGCGACCTGCAAAGAACCATCCGCGCCCACCTCCTCGGCACGTTGGGTCAGGTAGATGGCTTCCTTCGTGGAATTACCACCCGTACCGGCCATCACCTTCACTTTACCATTAGCGAATTTGACCGCCAGCTCGATGACGCGGATGTGCTCATCATAATCGACAGTAGGCGACTCGCCCGTGGTACCCACAGGGACGATGCCATCGACGCCGCCTTTCACCTGGAGCTTGATGAGGCGCTCCAGCGCAGCTTCGTCGAGGACGCCGTTCTTAAACGGCGTGACAATCGCAGTATATGTTCCAGTAAACATGTTCAACAAATGGAGGGTGAGGTTTGGCGAAATACCCCCGTTTGGCGAGCGTTTTTTATACACTATGGGACAGAAGCCATCCGTGGTTCCATCTACTAAACAGGCCTGCCCGGACCCATTTCACCCCCTTGACTCCCCTGTATTCCTTGTGTTTTGCTTACCGGCCTAGCTTTAGCATTGCTGTAGTATTATGCCGACATACGAATACGTTTGTGAAAAATGCGGTCACTCCTTTGACAAGTTTCATTCCATGAAGGATGATGCGTTGACCGTCTGCCCGAAGGATCTCTGCGGAAAAAAGACTTGGGGCAAAGGAACGGTAAAACGCCAGATGGGTTCCGGTGCCGGGCTCATCTTTAAAGGGAGCGGATTTTACATCACGGATTACCGCAGCGAAGGTTATAAACAGGCGGCCAAAGCGGATACTGGCAGCAGTGCCAGCACCAGCAAACCGGCCGAGACCAAGAAAGCCGCCAGCAGCGACAAACCGGCGAAAGCCAAGAAGACTTGAACAGTCCACAGCCAGCATACAAAGCTCATAAAATGCTTCTCATCGTAGGAGCGTTGCTGGTTTTTATCGCCTCAGGCGCGTATGCGCAGGACACGACCATCACGACGTGGAGCCGTTCCAAGCAGTTTATCATCACTGCCCCGCTCCCCTCGCCGGTCAAATCTCAGCCTTTGCGGAACAATCCTAAGGAAGATCCCAGCCTATGGGATGTCGTCCGACTCTCTTCCGCCGAGCTGGCCGTCAGTTGCGAGCAGGTAAAACAAGGCGTCCTACAGCAACTGGATACCGGCGATCGAGGTGGCGACCGTATCCGCCTCAGCATCCAGCCATGGCGTCCACCTCAAGCTGGCGTATTCATCAATCGCCTGCGCTTTAATGATGTCTGGCGATACGAACTCGACGTTCCGGAGTATGTCGAACGGCGCAAGCTCTTGAGCGCCTTGGTCCATGTATGCCTGTTGGAGATGGGAAATCGCAATAACTCCGGCTCCTCGGTGGATGTCCCCATGTGGCTGCGCGAAGGATTGACCGAGATTTTGCTGGTCCGCGAAGGCCCCACCATCATCGCTGAAGCCAACCCCATCCAGCTAAGGGCAAACCCACAATTCTGGCTCTTAAAAGGAGGGGCTGAGGAAAAAGTCTGGAAGGACCCGTTGAGTTTGGTGCGCGAGAAGTTGAAGAAGACCACTCCGCTCGCTTTCTCCGATCTCAGTGTTCCTGTGGATGATCAGATCGCCAGCTTGGGACTGGAACACTTCCAGCACTGTGCCCACCTGTTCACCAGCGAACTCATCGCTTTGCCGGGGGGCAACGGCAAGTTGGGTAACTTCGTTCAGGACTTGGCCCGTTACTCGCATCCGCAATTTGCCTTCCTGCATGCCTTCCGCGAGCACTTCTCCTCTCCTCTCGACGTCGAAAAATGGTGGTCGCTCGCCCAGGTCGCCTTCCTCAGCCGCGAAGATTATGCGCGCTGGCCGGAAAAGAACGCCTTGGGCAAGTTGAATGAGATTCTCCAGCCGCAAGTGCAGATCCGCATAGGGGCTGACTCCCTGCCCATCCGGGAAACTTACACCATCAAGCGGCTCATCGAGGAAGTGGACTTCGAACAGCAACGCCCCATCTTGCAACAAGTGGTGGTCCGCTTGCAGCAGCTCGAATGGAATCTTCCACCAGACCTGCTCAAGCTGGTTTACGATTACCACATCACACTGGCCACCTATCTCTATAAACGGGAACAGCTTTCATCAGTCGATCAAAACAGCAAATCGGCCTCCACCACGGCCAAGCCAGTCGTCCGTGAAACTTTGAAGCAACTGGGCTTTTTAGAGGTCTTACGGGAAGATTACTCCCTGATTGGCTTATCAGAAACACCTGTAAAATCAGCCCAGCAGGAGCCGGTCACGGATTTCTTGAAGTCAGCCCCTTGACACAAGGAAGCTCACACATATAGTGCCGAACAATGACGACTAATACCTCGGACGCTCAGAAGGGAGACCCAGACCCCTCAGTGGAACCCGCTCAGCTTAAACAGTTTCGCCCCTCAGGACGCAGCACTTGGTCCCATGTTTCTGACAAGGACTGGAATGACTGGAAGTGGCAGCTCAAGAACCGCGTCACTACCGTCGAGCAACTCCAAAAGCTCATCCCCAATCTCACCCCTGAAGAATATGCGGGTGCCAAGCTGGCCAACACCAAGCTGGCCATGGCCATCACGCCCCACTTTTTTAGCCTGATCGATGTCGAGGATGTGAATTGCCCCATTCGCCGTCAGGTCATCCCGCGTGAGGAAGAGACCCATACCGCCTCTTGGGAGATGTCCGACCCATGTGGTGAGGATTCGCATTCACCGGTCCAAGGGTTGGTTCACCGTTACCCTGACCGTGTGCTGTTCCTCGTCACGGACCGTTGTGCATCCTATTGCCGTTATTGCACCCGTGCCCGCTTGGTCAGCAACGCCACCGGCTATGATTTCCATGCGGAATTCGACAAGCAGCTCGATTACATCCGCAAGACG
>CAZRGY010000112.1:0-9045 GCA_964599715.1 uncultured Verrucomicrobiota bacterium
AACCAGGAGACCCTGTGGATTTGAAGGATATCAAGGCGGTCATCGATTTGATGAAGAAAAACGCCATTACAGAGTTCGAGCTAGAAAAACAAGAATTCAAGATCAAGCTGAAGCGCGGCGGAAATGGTGGCCACGCAGTGCAAGCTTACGACGAGCAGCCTACTGTCTTGATCTCGGGAGCCCCGGTGGCCGCACTTTCGGCACCAGCACCAGCTGCTGGCACAGCCCCGGCGGCGACATCGAATGATGCAGACATCAAATCACCGATGATTGGCACATTCTATCGTGCCCCATCTCCTGAATCCGGCAACTACGTGGAAGTCGGCGCCGAAGTCAATCCTGACACCGTGGTCTGCATCATTGAAGCCATGAAAGTCATGAATGAGATCAAGGCCGAAGTGCGCGGGGTGATCACCCAAGTTTGCCTCGACAACGCCAAACCGGTAGAGTTTGGCCAACCGCTGTTCAAGGTCCGCCCGCTGTAAAAACCCGGCGTTCGAGCCCGTTTTGAACAACCGACATCGTTAACGTATCGCATGTTTGAGAAGATTCTTGTAGCGAATCGCGGTGAGATAGCGGTTCGCATCATACGCGCCTGCAAGGAGCTAAACGTCCGCACGGTTGCTGTCTATTCCGAGCCCGACGCCAATTCCATGCATGTTCAGATGGCCGACGAGGCTATCTGTATCGGCAAAGGCCCCAGCTCCGAGAGCTACTTGCGCATCGATCGCCTGATCAGCGCGGCGGAAATCGCCGATGTGGACGCCATCCATCCGGGCTACGGCTTCCTGTCCGAGAATGCCCATTTCGCCGACGTTTGCGATAGCTGCAATATCCGCTTCATCGGGCCCAGCTCCCGCGCCATGAACGCCTTGGAAGACAAGGCGGTCAGCCGAAATCTGGCCAAGAAAGCCGGCGTCCCCACCCCTCCAGGTTCGGATGGCTTGGTGATCAATGAGCAGGAGGCCCTGACCGTGGCCAAGCGCATCGGCTACCCCGTCATGATCAAGGCTATCGCCGGTGGCGGTGGTCGAGGCATGCGCGTGGCCCACAATGACATCAGCTTGGTCAAGGGCTACCACACGGCCCGCACCGAGGCGGAAAAAGCTTTCGGAAACTCTGGCGTTTACATCGAGAAATTTATCGAGAACCCGCACCACATCGAGTTCCAGATTTTGGGCGACAGCCGCGGGCATATCATCCATTTGAACGAGCGCGATTGCTCCATCCAGCGCCGCAACCAGAAGATCATCGAGGAAACCCCCTCCCCGCTCATCGAGAACAAGTTCAAAGACCTGCGCAAGAAGATGGGCAAGGCCGCCGTGCGGATTGCTGAGACAGCGAACTACACCAACGCCGGCACCGTCGAGTTCATCGTGGATGACAAGGGTAACTTCTACTTCCTCGAAGTGAATAAGCGCATCCAGGTGGAGCATCCCATCACGGAGGAAGTCACCGGTATCGATCTGGTCAAGTACCAGATCATGATCGCCATGGGTGAACCGCTGCGTCACTCCCAGAGCGATATTCAGTTGAAGGGCAGTGCCATTGAGTGCCGCATCAACGCCGAAGATCCGTTTGATGATTTCCGTCCTTGCCCCGGCCGCATCGAGATGTATTACGCCCCGGGTGGCCGCGGTGTGCGCGTGGACAGCCATGCCTACGCTGGCTACTCCATCCCGCCGCACTATGATTCGATGATCGGCAAGCTCATCACTTACGGCAAAGACCGTCGTGAGTCCATGGACCTCATGAGCCGCGCCTTGAGCGAGTATATGATCACCGGGATCAAGACCACGATTCCTTTCGAGCAGGCTATCCTGCAAGACCCCAATTTCCGTCGCGGTGTTTACTCCACAAACTTCGTAGCTGAGTTGCTCGGTGGTGGGCGACGGGAGCTGATCGAAGAAAAAGCGTAACCATCCGGTCGTGATCAGAGGCGGCTGGAAAAATGATTTCCGGGACAGCCGCATCTATGAGCCAGATTGTTCCCTCATACCGGGGTCATATACTCGTCGTTGATGATGACCCTCTCAATCGTCAACTACTGGGCGATTGCTTGGGCCGCGAAGGCTACACTTGCGAGCAGGCGGAGAATGGTTTCGTCGCCCTCGAAAAGATTACCACTTCTGATTACGACGTCATACTCCTGGATATCGACATGCCGGAAATGAACGGCATCGAGGTGCTTCGCGCCCTCAAAGCGGATATCCGCCTGCGCCACCTCCCAGTGGTCGTGATCTCCGGTTCTACAGAGATGGACAGTGCCCTGAGGTGCATCGAGATCGGAGCCGATGATTATCTGCCCAAACCGTTTAACCCACTGCTCTTGCGGACCCGGGTAAACGCCTGTCTCCAGCGCAAGCATTGGCATGATCAAGAGCAATCCTACCTGCAACAGATAAAGGCCGAGCGCGCCAAATCCGAGAACTTGCTGCTTAACATCCTACCGTCGGTCATCGCTGAGCGGCTGAAAAGCAGCGAAGAAACGATCGCCGACAGCTTCCCTGAAGTCTCCATCCTGTTCGCTGATATCGTTGGTTTCACCAACCTTTCCACCATCGTGTCACCACAGGAGATTGTCTTTCTTTTAAACGAGATATTCTCTTCTTTCGACCAGATCGCCCGCGAACTGGGACTGGAAAAGATCAAGACCATAGGTGATTGCTACATGGTGGCCGGCGGACTCCCGCAACCCAAACCTGACCACGCTGCAGCAACAGCAGAGATGGCCTTGGCGATGTTGGCAGTGATTCAAAAACTCAATGCGGACTACCAGACCTCGCTCCGCCTGCGCATCGGCATAAATACAGGGCCGGTCGTTGCGGGAGTCATCGGACGCAGTAAATTCATCTATGATCTTTGGGGTGATGCGGTGAATACTGCCAGCCGCATGGAGTCACACGGGAAGCCGGATTTCATTCAAGTTTCCGCGTACACTCGCGAACTTATTAAAGACCATTTCAATCTGGAATCCCGGGGTGTCATCGAGGTAAAAGGCAAAGGACCGATGGAGACTTGGTGGCTTCTGGGAAAAAGATAAATCGTATTTTTTGAAAGAATATTTGACTTCTAGGGCTTTTGTGCCGTAGGAACTTCCGAAATTCGTCCCCGTTCCGTAAAGATGCCTGGATTTGTAGGTTAGGCCTAACGGCTGTTTTTGGTACGGGGTTTCTTTTTTGCGTTAGGGCAGTTGCTGAACAGTTTCGCAGCCAGCCATCGGGCTGGCTGTCATACTTTTGCCCAGTTTTCTTAAGTCGTTTTGGGATGTTGTTTTCGGGTGCACAAACTGCTGGCATGAACAAACTGCGGGTTCTAGTGGTAGAAGACTCTGCGTTGGACTCGGCGCTCATCACGCTGGTCCTGCAAAGGGCTGGTCTCTCTGTCTCCCCGCAAAACGTGGCGAACCGGACTGAATTCTTGCAACACATCGGGGCAGGCTGGGATATCGTCATAACGGATTTCAATCTTCCCGATGCCACCGCGCTAGATTTTCTGCAGCATATCCGATCTAACCATCTGGATTTTCCGGTCATCGTCATTTCAGGTGAATTCAGTGAAGAGATGTTCGCTCTGGCGATGGCTGCCGGAGCCGATGATTGCTTGGCCAAGGAAGCCATCACCCGCCTGCCCTTGATCGTGAAACGGGAGCTCCGGGAATACGCCGAGCATGCCGCCCGTAAAAATGCCGAAGCAGCCCGCTCCGAAAGCGAAGCACTCTTCCGTGTACTCTTTGAATCCTCTCCGGAATCGATCTTTCTGGCCGATCCCCACGCTACCGATGTGCTTTGGCCCATTGTAGCCTGCAACGAGGTCGCTTGCCGCGAGAACGGCTACACGCGGGAAGAACTTCTCGGTCAGCCCGTCGGCCTGGTGGTCCCGCGCGCCCAAGACCGGGAACTTCTCACCAAACATCTTGAACGTTTGCGTCAGAAAAAAGCCGACCGCTACGAGACACTGCATCGTCGCAAAGATGGTTCCACCTTCCCCGTGGAGGTTTCCACCAGCCTGGTGCAGGTCGGCGGACGTGAACTCGTTCTCGGACTGGACCGGGATATCACCGAGCGCAAGCAAGTGCAGGCGGAGATCGAAAAACTCGCTGCTTTCCCCCGCTTCAATCCGAATCCGGTGTTCGAGTTCAACGCAAAAGGCGAGCTGACCTATTTTAACGCTGCTTCCTTGGAGCTCGCCCGCAAGGTCGGCCATGATACACCCACCCCCATTCTGCCGGAGACCACGCAGCAAGTCGTGCTGGAGTGCTTGAACACCGGTCAGAACCGTTTACGGATGGAGACTCACGTGGCGGGGCGCACCATTTCCTGGTCTTTCTTCCCCATCCCTAGCATTGGCGTCGTTCATGTCTATGCGGGAGATGTCACCGATCGTTTGAATCTGGAGTGGCAGTTCCGTCAGGCCCAGAAGATGGAAGCAGTGGGCCAACTCGCCGGCGGCATCGCCCATGATTTTAACAATATCCTGACGCTCATCCGGGGTTACGCCGATCTGGCCCTCACCAACCGGATGCTGCCCACGAAGACTCACGGCCATCTCGAGCAGATCCTGCAGGCGGCGGACATGGCCACGCATTTCACCCGGCAATTGCTCACCTTCAGCCGCAAGCAGACCATCCAGTTCAAATCCATCGAGCTGAACGAACTCGTGCAGCACTTCGCCCGGATGTTGGAGCGCATCTTGGGTGAACAGATCGTGCTGCAGCTGAATCTCAGCCCAAACATCCTGCCTGTCATGGCGGATGTAGGCATGATTGAGCAGATCTTGGTCAATCTGGCCATCAACTCGCGTGATGCCATGCCTAAGGGCGGCAAACTCATCGTGGAGACTTCCATGTTTGAAGTGGACGAACGCTACTGCGCCGCCCACCCATCCGCGCGCGCGGGTGATTTCGTCTGCCTGACAGTCTCCGATTCCGGCACCGGGATGCCCCCCGAAACCATGGCGAAGATTTTCGAGCCTTTCTTCACCACTAAAGACGCCAGCCAAGGCACTGGTCTCGGGCTGTCCACCGTCTACGGCATCGTGAAACAGCATGATGGCTGGTTGAATGTGTATAGCGAAGTAGATCGTGGCACTACCTTCCGTATCTTCTTCCCGCTTTGCGCGGAAACGCCCGAGGGCACCGTCCGGCAGTTACAGTTGAGCCGTATCCGTGGTGGCAATGAAACCATTCTCCTGGTCGAGGATGATCCCGCCTTGCGTGGATTGGCCAAGACTGGACTCCAAAATTTTGGCTATCGCGTTCTCGAAGCGGCCTCCGGTCCTGATGCCTTGGCCATCTGGGCCGAAACGGAAAACCCCATCGATCTCCTGCTCACGGATCTCGTGATGCCCGGCGGAATGAGCGGCAAAGACCTCGCCGCGCGACTGATCCAGCGCAAACCCCACCTGCGTGTGCTTTTCACCAGTGGTTACAGTGTGGATCTCGTGCAATCCGACATCCCGCTCAAAGAAGGCGTGAATTTCCTGCCCAAGCCGTTCAGCACCTCCAGTCTGGCGTCCATCGTCCGTAATTGCCTCGATCAACAGGTTGGCCGTACTGAGTCAGGTTCATCGGTAAGTGGCAAGTGACCTCGCTGGCAAGCATCGGCTTGCCTTAAGCCCCCTGCTCCATTCAACTGCCTGCATGAAATCGCTGGCGGATTGCCGCCTCTATACGTTTGTCGATACCGCGTACCTGCATGGACGCAATCCCGCCACACTGGCGCAACAGCTCTGCGATGGCGGCTCCGATCTCATCCAGTTGCGGGCCAAGAATGAATCCTTGGAGGAAACCCGGCGGTTGGCCGAAGCCATTTTACCGGTGACGGAAAAGAGCGGGGTTCGCCTCGTCATCAATGATCACTATCAATTGGCCGCTGAACTGGGTGCCCCAATCGCCCATGTCGGTCAGGAAGATTTCTTCGACAACGGTCACCAACATGTCCGCGAATTGAAACCAGACGGCAGTTCTTTAGAGATCGGCCTCAGCACCCACGCCCCGGAACAGGCCCAACGCGCTATCGATGCCGGTGCGGATTACGTCGCCATCGGCCCCATCTACCCCACCGGCACCAAGCCCACCGCCAAGCCCGTGACGCTGGAATATGTGAAATGGGCGGCCCAAAACGTAAAAGTCCCTTGGTTCGCCATCGGCGGTATCAATCTGCAGAACTTGGATGACGTATTGGCCGCCGGAGCCGTCCGCATCTGTGTCGTCTCGGCCATCCTCAACGCCCCAGACGTTGCGAAGGCTTGTCAGGACTTCAAGATGCGCCTACCGTCCTCGCCGCGTTAATTACCTGAATAATATCATGAGCGTTCTGATTGTTGGCACTACGGCACTGGATTCGATCAAAACTCCGAAAGCGGAAAACCCGCGCCTGTTGGGCGGTTCCGCCAGTCACGCGGCCGTCGCGGCCAGCTTCTTCTCCCCGGTCCAACTGGTGGGCATCGTGGGTGACGACTTCCCGAAGCGTTATGTCGAGCTGTACCAGAAGCACGGCATCTGCCTGGAAGGCTTGCAACAGGTCAATGGCCAGACCTTTCACTGGGCGGGCGAGTATGAAGTGAACATGAATAAGCGCCGCACGCTCAACACCGTGCTCGGTGTGATCGAGAATTTCAGCCCCAAGCTGCCCGAAGCTTACGCCAAGACACCTTACGTCCTCCTCGCAAATATTTCCCCCGGCCTCCAGCATCACGTGCTGGACCAGATGAAGAAGCCCAAGTTCGTCATCGCCGACACGATGGACCTGTGGCTGAACATCGCCCTGCCAGAAGTGATGAAGCTGCTGAAGCGCGTGGACGCCATCGTGATGAACGATAGCGAAGCCAGCCAGTTGACGCAGACGGATAACATCGTCGCCGCCATCCCCAAGATCCACAAGATGGGGCCGAAGTATGTCATCGTGAAGAAAGGCGAACACGGCGCGATCCTTTCCGGTCCGTCCGGCATGTTCATCGCTCCCGCCTTCCCCTTGCACAAAGTGATCGACCCGACTGGTGCGGGCGACTCCTTCGTCGGCGGTATGATCGGCTATCTGGCAACCAGCAAAGGCTCCATCGAAACCAACCTCCGCAAGGCCATCATCCACGGCAGCGTGGTAGCGTCCTTCTGCTGCGAAGGCTTCGGCTTGAAGAAGACCACGACGGTGACCAAGAAGCAGATCGCAGATCGCGTGAAGCAATTGGAGAAGCTGGTGAAGTTCTAAGCGGAGTAACCGAAAGCTATTTAAGCAAGCGCGCCCACCCGGGCGCGCTTTTTCATTTCCACAAAAATCAATTCAGACTGCGATAAAGCACATTGACCACAAACATCCCGATCATCGCCACGCAACAAGCCAGTTTGCCTAAACCGCCAGCGAACAGGCCTAACGTTGCACCAGCACCAGCTCGGGCAGATTCGCGGCTATCACGTCCACCAGACATCTCAAATGCGAACGCACCGATGAACGGTCCGAGAATCAAACCTGGCAGATTGAAGAACAATCCGATCAAGGCACCCAGCATCGCTCCCAAGACTCCACGTTTGGTCGCACCTAGTTTCTTCGCTCCATACATCGTTGCCAGATAATCCATCACCAGCGAAAGCACCATCACCCCCAGCATCAGGCATAAAACGAGTGTACCCGGCCCGGTTGCTCCGAAGTACAGACGATGCCCCAGCGCGGCCAGAAACACGATAGGCGTACTCGGCAAGCCCGGCATGATACTGCCGAGCATACCGATCGCCATGATCACCAAGGCCAGTGCCAGACCGGCCATCTCTTCCATACTCATATCATTAATATACCACAAAAAACTGGGGGTTGCTTTACAAACTGCCCGTGGTTTTGGAGAGAGACTGACATTCACTCCAGATATCCGCATTGAACTGAACCCGACCACGCTCTAAGAATAGCGGCATCATGACCACCATCCGCGCACTTGCCGCCCTAGTCGGCTTTGCCTTGCTATCCCCGGTATTGGCTGAGGAAACCAAACCTCTACTGAATGAGAAACCCCTGCCCGTCCTCGCCACACCGAACTTCAAAGACCCACTCACAGCACCCTGGAGTGTCGCCAAAGGTATTTGGACACCCAAGGACGGCGTATTGGAGATCGCAGACATCCCGGCGGAAAAACACATTCCTGTATTGCATCACAAAATCGGTCTGAAGAGTGCCGTCATCGAATGCGAGTTTCGCTTCGATGGTCCCGGTAATTTCATGATCGGTTGCGATTCAAATAAACATGTTGGCCGCGTGGTAATCAACGCCACCGGCATGAGCATCGCGGAAGATTCCGTGAAACCATCCCGCACCATAGCCAAGCTCCCGATACCGGTGAAGCAAGGTGAATGGCACCGCCTCCGCGTGGAATGGCAAGGCGACCGCATGGCCGCCAATCTCGACGGCAAGGAACTCCGCGCCCAGCATGAATTCCTCGCCACGCCCAAAGCCCGTAGCTGGCTCGCGGCCGGCAAGACGACCAAGGTCCGCAATCTGAAGATCAGCGGCGAAAAGACCAACCCGTGACCGGCCACCACCACCATTCTTCCAATCGGGGAATCTGTCTGCTCGTCTGCTTGCTGACAGTGGTGCTGTTGATTCCCGCGACTGGCCTGTTGGCGGCTAGCCCCAAAAAGCCCAATATCGTCTTCATCCTGGCCGATGACCTGAGTTGGAGTGATCTGGGGTGTTATGGCCATCCCTTTCATCAGACGCCCAATCTGGACCGTTTAGCCCGTGAAGGCATGCGCTTCACCCAAGCTTATGCCCCGGCCCCCATCTGCTCGGCATCACGCGCTGCCATTCTAACCGGCAAGACCCCGGCGCGATTGAATTTCGAATTCGTCACCAAGGACAAAGCCGGCGGACAAAACCTCAAGCAACCCCTGACGTCTCCCCCTTACACACTGGACCTGCCACTGTCAGAGACAACCCTCGCCGAACTGCTCAGCCCCGCTGGATATGTCACCGGCTTCTACGGCAAATGGCATGTCAGCCAACATCATGAGGGCTACCTCGGCTGGTCACCCACACACGGACCGAAGCAGCAGGGTTTCGC
>CAZRGY010000112.1:9055-10285 GCA_964599715.1 uncultured Verrucomicrobiota bacterium
GGCGATTTCGGTGCACACCCTTACCAGTATCGCTTGCCGCCGGAACTACGCCATCAGCCACTGCCCGCTGGCACCTATCCGAAGGACGCTTTGACCGATGCCGCCCTCGCCTATCTGCAACGGCATCGCGAAGAACGTTTCTTCCTCTATCTCTCCCATTACTTCGTGCACGACCCCATCCACAGCCGCGCAACATGGTTGATCGAAAAGTATCGCGCCAAGCTGCCACCAGATTCCCTGCCCATCCGTGCCTCCTATGGAGCAATGGTCGAAACACTCGACCACCTTGTCGGCCGGGTATTGGATGAACTCGACCGTTTGAAACTCACTGACAACACACTGCTCGTATTCATATCGGATAACGGCGGCCACCCGAACTACACCTCCAATGCACCCTTGCGCGGCAGCAAATGGAATCTCTACGAGGGCGGTATTCTCATTCCCTTCATCGTCCGTTGGCCGGGTAATACCAAAGCCGGCTCCACCTGCGACCAACCCGTGTATGGCTGCGACCTGTTCCCGACCTTCGCCGAAGTCGCCGCTACCAAACCCGGTGCTGTGGATGGCACCAGCATCGTGCCCTTGCTCAATGATGCCTCACGAACCCTGCCGGAACGCCCGCTGATCTGGCACTTCCCTTATTACCATCCGGAGAAGGGCTTCGCGAAGGCCCCAGCACAGATCGGCACCAGTGATTTCGTCACGAGCCAGACGCGCCCCCATTCCGCTCTACGTCTCGGCAAGTATAAGCTGCTCCATTTCTACGAAAGTGGCCGGGATGAACTCTACGACCTCAGCACCGATCTCGGTGAGCAACGTGATATCGCGACCTCCAATCCGGCTTTGACCGCCCAAATGCGCGAACGTTTGGAAAGCACGCTCAAAGCCAGCAACGCCCGCTTTCCCACCCGTTCCGAAGCCCCCAAATAGTCTACCCCATCAGTAGCCCCACGGATGTTTCCGAGTTTGACCCGATAGGCCTTTTCTAAGATTGCAAATTTTCAGCCACATGGGGAATGTCGATAAATCACCCGTACCAACAGATTGTCGGCCACAGGTCTGTAAACGAACAAAGTTAAAACTCGTTACGCACCGCCGGAGCAAGGTGGCAAACATCATGAACGAAAGTTGCATCTTTTCACCTGTTCCGCCGTCTTGAGATGAGTATGCATAAAGTCATACAGCGCGGCTTGCGGGTATTGAGCATCTGGTTGGTGCTGGCGACAGCTC
>CAZRGY010000113.1:0-10268 GCA_964599715.1 uncultured Verrucomicrobiota bacterium
ATACCGGCGATACCGCCAGTTGCCATCCCCGCCGTCGGTTTCTACAGCAGGCGGGGATGGCAACTGGCGGTATCGCCGGTATGCTGGTTGCTGGTCAGGCCAATGCCTCATGGTTTCGTCGCAAAGGACAGGCGAAATCTCCGAATGAACGCTTGAACATCGGTGTGATCGGCATCGCCAATCGCGGAGGGGCCAATCTCAAAGGTGTCAGCACGGAGAATATCGTCGCCCTGTGCGATGTGGATGCGAACTACCTGGACAAGGCAAAGGAGACGTATCCTGATGCCAAGCAATACCGGGATTTCTACCGTTTGATAGACGACAACGACGTGGAAGCGGTGGTGGTCAGCACGCCAGATCATACCCATGCGGTGGCGACCATGGCGGCGTTGGATTCGAAATTGCCGGTCTATTGCGAGAAGCCGCTTACCCACAGAGTTTCCGAGGCCCGAGCCATCGGTGATCGTGCGCGTGAGTTGAAGCTAGCCACCCAAATGGGCAATCAAATCCACGCGAGCAGTAATTACCGTCGGGTGGTCGAGTTGATCCAATCCGGGGCTATTGGCGAAGTGGCTGAGGTGCACGTGTGGGTGGGGACGGTTTGGGAGCCGATGCCTCGGCCTAAGGATATCGTGCCGATCCCGTCTAACCTGAAGTATGATCTTTGGTTGGGGCCGGCCAAATATCGCCCTTATCATCCGGAATATCTGCCGTTCAAGTGGCGTCGTTGGTGGGCTTTTGGCGGTGGTGCTATGGCGGATTTCGGATGCCATTACATGGATCTGGCGCATTGGGCCTTGAGCTTACGCTATCCTATCGAGGTCCACTCCAATGCACCGGCACCACATCTGGAATGTGCTCCGAACTGGATGGTGACGAAGTTTACCTATCCAGCCCGGGAGAACCTGACTGGTGTGGAGCTTACTTGGTATCAAGGTGGGAAACGCCCTCCATACTTCGAGCAAGGACTCTTGCCCAAGTGGGGTAATGGCGTGTTGTTTGTTGGGGCCAAAGGCATGCTGTTGGCTGATTACAGCAAGCACGTTCTATTGCCGGAAAAAGACTTCGCGGGATTCCAATCACCGACTCCGTTCATTCCGGATTCCATCGGCCATCATGCAGAATGGATACAAGCTTGCAAAGGTGCCGGCGGGACGACTTCGAACTTCGATTATGCCTCCGCGTTGACTGAAACGGTGCAGTTGGGAAATGTGTCCCACCGTATCGGGAACAAGCGGATGGAGTGGGATGCGGTGTCGCTCAGTTCACCGAATTGCCCTGAGGCTGAAGAATTCGTGCAGCACAATTATCGCCGCGGTTGGCGATTATAAGGTGGAGTCTTGTCCCTTGCTTGCGTTGAAGTGGTTTCAACGCCTGTTCTCACTTATAAGTGAGGAATGTCTGTCAGTTCGTCCAAAGTTGCTTCGTAGACCCGCAAGGCGGCGGGACCGAAACAGCAAAAGACGACCTTTTCAAATTCGGGACTGTCACTAAGAAAAGCGATGGCCTCACGGATGGCAATCTTCGCTGCACGATCCATCGGGAATCCGTAGGCACCAGTACTGATGGCAGGAAAGGCGATGGTTTTCAATCCGTTCTGGATGGCAACAGATAAGCTGTTGCGATAACACCGGGCCAGTTTCTCGTCTTCATTTCGTTGACCACCATTCCAGATAGGGCCGACGGTGTGAATCACATGCTTGGCCGGAAGATTATACCCCAAGGTGATTTTTGCTTCACCAGTAGGGCAACCTTTCAACCGTTTGCATTCCTCATAGAGTTCCGGTCCGGCCCCACGATGGATGGCACCATCCACACCGCCACCTCCAAGCAAGGAGCTGTTGGCAGCATTCACGATGGCATCTAACGCCAACTTCGTGATATCTCCGGAGATGATTTCAATGCGTGGATGCATCGAACTAGGTTTAACCTTCAATCTCGCTGTCAGCCAACGGAATTTTTTATTTTCTATGCCTGTTTTTAAGTGGAAGTGAGAATGCAAAACTATCGGTAAGCAATAAATGTTCGGCGTATGGCAAAATAAGTTAATTCATTCATTTTCAATGACTTAGATTTGAATATTGTTGCTTTAATGGACACTATTGCATTTATTTGGGACAACGCAATCGGAGACACACACTGCTTATAAAGTGGAAGATAAGCCGTATTGGTGACAACCAGAGCTTGAGCGATTGCTGCGGACTCAGATAAGATTCATCTGCTTGCGGGCGCGAACAGATGTTTCGGTTTAAAGTTTCAAAGGTTTTAATCTTTGTAAGGAACCAGAGCAGCTTAGCGCCGTGCGCGACGACTTTTAGTCGAACAGCGTAAAACAGCTATGTTCAAGCGATTGCCATTTCAATGGAAGGTGACGATGGTCAACATGATGACCAGTGTCATCACCTTGCTTATCGCGTGCACAGCGATTGTTGGTTACGAGGAATACACCTTTCGACAGGACAAGGTACAGAAACTAGGTTCTATCGCCGAGCTGGCCAAGGGCAACAGCACGCTCGTCCTTTTGCAGAAGACCGGAGACCAGAAAGACCGTAATCCATTCGAGTATCTGCGCAATGATCCGACCGTCCTTGCAGCCTGTCTGTATGGCATGGACAATGAACTCATCGCCAAGTACATCCCGGCGCAAGGCAATGAGTTTTTGCCCCGTGAGCCATCCAAAGTGCGCTACCGGTTTGATGACAAGGCCCTTTACCTTTTCGAGCCCGTCGTTTATAACGGAAAGCAGCTTGGTACGGTTTATCTAAAGGCGGATTTGAGTGAGCGCTTTTCCGATCGCTTGGCACAGTATGCCAAGATTCTCGTAGTGTCTTCGCTTATCGCCTGCTTGATGGCGTTGCTGTTTTCCTTCCGCCTCCAGCGCATCATCACCAGTCCGATTCTTGAGCTTGCAGGTACGGCAAAGAATGTGTCGACCAATCGGGATTATTCGATCCGCGCCCGTAAGACCAGTGAAGACGAAATCGGTCAGATGATCGAAGCGTTCAATCGCATGCTGGCCGATATCCAGCAACGGGATGCTGAGTTGCAGGCGGCGAACAGGCGGGCAGAGGAAGCCAATGCATTGCTCGAGCAACGGGTGGAAGAGCGCACCGCCGCCCTTAGTCAGGCCACACGTGATGCCGAAGATGCGCGGGAAGCAGCAGAAGTGGCCAATCAGACCAAGAGCGCTTTCCTAGCCAACATGAGCCATGAGCTGCGGACTCCGCTAAATGCCATCATCGGTTACAGCGAAATGCTCAAGGAGGAAGCAGAAGACTTGGGGGAAAAATCCTTTGTCGATGACTTGAATAAAGTTCATTCTGCCGGCAAGCACCTGTTGGGTCTGATCAATGATGTGCTCGATATCTCCAAGATTGAATCCGGCAAAATGGATCTATATCTGGAAACTTTTGATGTCGCCCAGCTCGTCAAGGAAGTTTCTAACACCATCACCCCGTTAGTTGCCAAGAACTCGAATAAGCTGAACGTGGTTTGCCCGCCGGATATCGGCACGATGCACGCCGACATGACGAAACTCCGTCAGGGTCTTTTCAACCTCCTGAGCAATGCCTCGAAATTTACTAGTAACGGGACGATCAGTCTGGAGGTTACGCGGGCGAATTCTGACGGAAAAGAGTGGGTATCTTTCAAGGTGAGTGATACCGGCATCGGTATGACCCAGGAGCAAATGGACCGCTTGTTCCAGGCATTTGTGCAGGCAGATGCCGGCACGACCAAAAAATTTGGCGGCACTGGTCTGGGATTGGCCATTACCCGGCATTTCTCCCGCATGATGGGAGGGGATACCACTGTGGCCAGCGAGTTTAAAAAAGGTTCATCATTTACCATCAGACTGCCGGCCAAAGTGGGGGAGGCAGACCCGGAATCTCCAATCATTTCGACAAGGGCGAAGGGGGACACCACCGTGGTTGAGCCTACTGCTGGCAGTGTGCTGGTGATTGATGACGATCCCAACATACATGATTTGCTCAAGCGTTTGCTTCAGCGACAGGGCTTTAAGGTCAATGGTGTGCAATCTGGACGGGAAGGCCTCAAAATCGCCCGGGAAATCAAGCCGGATGTGATCATCTTGGACGTGATGATGCCCGAGATGGATGGGTGGAATGTTTTATCTTCCCTTAAGCATGATTCAGTTTTGAGTGAGATACCCGTGGTGATGCTCTCGATGATCGAGGACAAGCACATGGGCTTTGCTCTGGGCGCAGCCGATTATCTTACCAAACCGATAGACCGTGAGAAGCTCTCTAGCATGTTACGTAAATACCGGCGTTCCTCCGAGGAGTCGCTGGTTCTGGTGGTGGAAGATGAGGAGGGAATCCGGCAGTTTATGCGCGTTCTGCTGGAACGTGATGGCTGGTCTGTTATGGAGGCGGGTAATGGTCAAGAAGCTTTGAACATGATTGTGGAAAAGCGTCCTTCCTTGATTCTCTTGGACTTGATGATGCCGGAGATGGACGGCTTTGAATTTGTATCCAAGCTGCGCGAGGTGACGGAATGGAAGGACATTCCGGTTGTGGTCATTACCGCCATGGAACTGACCGCCAATGATTACAAGCGTTTGAACGGAAACGTCACCAAGATCATGCGCAAAGGCAGCTATGAGCAGGAGCAATTGATGGCGGATGTGAGACAACTGGTCAGTTCGTTCATCGAATCGGGTGCAGCCAATGGTCAATTAAAATAGCGGGCAATTTTCTAGGAAAACATTATGGCCAAGATACTGTTAGTTGAGGACAACGAGATGAACCGGGACATGCTTTCCCGGCGTTTGGAACGACGCGGCTATGAAGTCGTGATGGCGGTGGATGGTAACGAAGGAGTGTCCATGGCTCAGAGTGAAAACCCGGACCTGATTCTCATGGATATGAGTCTTCCTGTGCTGGATGGCTGGGAAGCCACCAAACTGTTGAAGTCTTTTCCGGTGACCCAGAAAATACCCGTGATTGCCCTGACAGCCCACGCCATGGCCGGTGACCGGGAAAAGGCGATCGAAGCTGGTTGTGATGACTATGACACCAAACCCATCGAGCTTGCCCGTCTGTTGGAAAAAGTAGAGGTCTTGCTTAAGAAGCATTCGGGACAGGCATGAGCTCGGGCTAGCCAAGTATTGCTATGTCAGACTCGAACTCCAGCAATCCGGATGAATCACCACTGGTTGAAGTAGATTATCAACTGGGTGAGACCGATGTTCTTTCCGGTGTGCGTCACAGTCTGCGTACACCTCTTAACCAGATCGTAGGTTATTGTGAGATGTTGCAGGAAGATCTGTCTGATTTGGGACAGGAGGACCTCTTGCCAGACCTCCATAAAATCCATACAGCGGGTGGGCAATTGCTGGCCTTGATCAACGAGGGCCTTGCTCCTTGGAAACTGGAGACCGGACGGGTGGATCTCGACAGTATGCGGTTGGAGATGCGGACCCCGTTGAATCTGATCATCGGCTATGCGGAGCTGAGTCAGGAGATGATGAGCGATTCCGGAAATCTGCGTATCACCTCCGACCTTCAGAAGATAACCGCTGCAGCACACAACCTGCTGACGATGTTCAACAGCCAGACTTTTCCGGCGCAGATCAACACCAGCAGCCGCCACTCCATGCCGGGTGGTTCGGCCGAGGCGACCTTGGGACGGGGGACCAATTTCATCCGCCAGATCGATCCCGAAGGGTCTGGCAATGGCCGCATCCTGCTCATCGATGACAATGAGATGAACCGCAACATGCTGGGGCGCCGTTTGGAGCGTCTCGGTCACAAGGTCACCGAGGCGGAAAATGGCCTGGAAGGTCTGAGCATGCTGCAGACCGGCGAATACGACCTTATCCTGCTGGATGTCCTCATGCCGGTGATGAACGGGTTCGAGACGCTGAAACAGCTCAAGACAGACATGAGATTGCGGCATCTGCCGGTTATCATGATTTCGGCCATGGATGAGATTGATGCGGCGGTGAATTGCATCGAGGCCGGGGCTGAAGACTATCTGCCTAAACCGTTCAATCCAGTTCTGCTCAAGGCGCGCATCTCCGCCTCCTTGGAGAAGAAACGTCTGCGGGACAGCGAGCAGGCACACACTGCGGAACTGAAGATTGAACGGGAGAAGTCCGACCGTTTGCTGCATTGCATCCTGCCCAAAGCCATCGCCGAGCGGTTAAAGAATGGCGAGACCACCATCGCGGATACCTTTGATGAAGCCACCGTGCTGTTTGCCGACATCGTAGATTTTGAAAATCTTTCACGGCAATTTCCGCCTGAGCGTATGGTTCAATTGTTGAACGATATCTTTTCCGGATTTGACTGGCTGGTGGATATGCACGCCATGGAGCGCATCCGGACAGTTGGAGATTCCTACATGGCGGTAGCCGGGGTGCCATCGCCACGTGGAGATCATCAGGTGGCGGCCGTCGAGGTCGCCATGGAGATGCTGCGTATCACCAACCGCTTCAACAGTCGCAATGGGGTGGATTTCAAAGTGAGAGTTGGCGTCTGCACCGGCCCGGTGATGGCGGGTATCGTGGGACGAAAAAAATTCCTCTACTATCTTTGGGGACAGACGGTCAACATCGCCCGGGAACTGGAGGCCACGGCTCCGGCGGGTGGCATCCAGGTCAATGCAGAGTTGCATGACCTTCTGCAAGATAAGTATTTGTTCAAGCCCGGTGATAAGCCGATCACGGTGGGTAAAGACAAAGTGACGACGTTTTTCGTGACTGGCCGGCCGGTGAAGAAGTAACCATAGTTTTATGTGGGCTATGGCTATCCAATTTCGTCTGTGATTTCCTCTAGTTTATCTTCATAACAAAAACCCCGGCCTGATTCAATCAGGCCGGGGTGAGACAAGTTGAACGGTGTTACTTCTGGTTGGATAGAAATTCGACCAAGTCCCGGATTTCTCGTTTGGTCAGCAAGTCTTTGACCGTATCCGGCATGCCGGAGAGACCTTTGGCACGATTGGCGATCTCAGACTTCTTGATTTTCACCAGTTCCATGAAGCCGTCTTCATTCACGATCATGGATAGCGTGTCATCGGTCTCTTCTTTGACCAAACCAAGATAATTGCGGCCATTCTTCAGGTTCACAGTCACATTCTCGAAGCCTGGGGCCACCACCTTGTTCGGATAGACGATGGACTCGAGGATGTACCGCCGGTCATGACGCTTGCCCATGTCACTCAGATTCGGTCCGGCATCACCACCTTCTGCACCTTGGACGCGATGACAGCGGATGCAGGAGACTTCGAGTTTCTCTACGAATACCTTGCGGCCCGCATCCTTATCGCCACCGGAGAGACACTCGGCATACGCGCCAAGACCGCCTTCATCCGGGCGTGATTTCTCGAACTTGGCCAATCGGTCCTTGATTTCGGCTTCGGGGCGCTTGGCTGCAGCCTCTAGCAAATCGAGCTGCAAGTCTTTGCTGACCTTACCAGCGATCAGGTTGTCGAGCCATTGGCTCAAGAGACCGGCGGCTTCCTTACCGGCAATCGTGGATACAGTGGCGAGGGCTGCCTGTCTCTCGCTCGTTCCGCCGTTCTTCAAGGTGTTCGCCAGAGTGGCGACCGCTCCAGCACCGGTGCTGACGGAAGCCGCCAGTTTGGTTGCAGCTGTGCGCAGTTCTGAGGCTTTGTCCTGACTGGCGAGCTGTACTGCTTCGGCCAACTTTGGAGACTTGGTGCTGCCCATGTATTTCAGGGCGGCAACCCGAAGTTTTTTGTCAGCTTTCTGATCTCCCACGAGGGAGAAGGCGGCATCACTCAAGGATTTCCAATCCAAAGTTTCGGCGGTCTCCAGCAAGGCGACCTTGGTGATGGCCGAAGACTGGCTGGTGATCAGCTTGGCCGCCATCGGTTCCAATTGAGAGGCGTCTGGGGCCGCGCGCTTGGGCAATGGGCGCCACAGGCCACTTACTTGATCACGGCCGCTAGGTTCTGCCCAGTTACCCAATTGAGTCAGGGCTTCGATGCGGATGCTTTCTGGGAGGCTTTCATCTCCGGCAAACTTGCTCAGAGCATCGGCATTGGCTGCCGCACCCAAGCGGAAGTTGGCATTGATGATACGGCGCAAGATGGCATCACGTGGAGTCGGTTCGGTGCTGCTGCCAGCGGGCAAGGCAGCGAATTCACTGGCACGGCTGGTCAAACCAGCAAGGGCAGGGAGGGCGGCGACCACGGGCAGGTCATTGATTGCCCGGGCAGCTTCTGCGACTACGCGTGGGTCTTTGTCCGCTAAGAAACGAGCGAGCTCCGGGGATGCATTGCGACGTAACGCAACCGTGGCGGCCAATCGGATGGCGGCCGAGCTGTCGGTAGAAAGAGCAGCCAGTTCCGACACCTTCGCGCAACCAACCAGACCCAATACGCCCGCGTTACGCACCCAAGGATCTTTGTCATCGTTTGCCTTTAGCATGGCGAGCAGGGCCGGGACACTGTCTTTGTTGCCCAGTTTACCTGCGGCGATGGCTGCGAAGTAACGAACCCGTGCTTCATTGTCTGAGAGCGCATTGACGACCGCGCGCTGATACTTGGTGAGCCTGGCATCGGCGATGATCTTCAATGTCTGCGCCCGCACTTCCATTTCCTTGTCGAGCAACAGAGGCGTCAGCTCCTCGGAACGTCCCTGACGGGCGAGCTGACCAAGGCCCCAGATGGCATGCAGACGGGCGTGCAGCGTAGGGCCGACGGCAGCGACGCGAGTCAGTTCTTTCTCTGCTTTCTTATCTACCAAGGCGAACTGTGCCTCTTGGCGGACGCGTTGGTCTTGGTGGGCGATGAGCTTCATCAACTCATCCTTGGAACGCTTGTCGAAACCTTCGGCGAAGAGCTTCTTCACTTCCGCGGCTACTGGCTTCTGGCTCTCCTCCGGATGCGAGAGTCGATAGATGCGGCCCTTGCCCAGGCCGCTCCAGCCATTCACCCAGTCGGTAGCGTAGATGGAACCATCATAGCCGAACTCAATGTCTGTGGGCAGGAAGCTCCACCAGAACTTCTTGTTGTCCTTCAGGGAAAAACCAGCTCCCTCAGGCTGCACGGCAAAGCTGTAAATACCGCTGTTCGGGTTGCCGCTGAAATTCGCGAGGAAGAAGCGTCCACGCCATTCTTCAGACAAGGCGATACCAGGATCATAGGTCAGACCACTGGGACCATTGCCTACCTTGCTGGAAACCGGCGGCACGGTATAGGCGGCACGGTCTTTGAAATATTCATAGCAGAGACGTTCTCCTAACCATGAGCCACGTCGCATAGGGTGTTCGATGAACTGCCAACCGATCCGCCAGCCGCTGTCGCCGTCCTCAGCCGCGAAGACTACGCGGGCTGGATCACCGGCATCTGAGTTGTTGTCGCAGGTCCAGAGATTGCCCATGTCATCGAAGACAAGCTCCTGAGGGTTACGCAAACCGCGATGAAAGATTTCCAAACCGGAGCCGTCTAATTCACAGCGATAGATCGCGCCCTCCTCCAAGTTCTCTACGACCTTGCCGTTCGGCAGTTCGATGTGGGCACCACGATCACCGATGGAGTAGTAGAGGCGGCCGTCTGGTCCGATTCGCAAACCATGACTATCATGGCCAAGGAAGCCGAACCGAACGCCATAGCCGTAGCTCAGGCTCTTCTTAACATCAGCTTTGCCATCGCCATCCTTGTCTTCAAGCTGCCAGAGATGGGGGATGTTCGTGTACCAAACTTTTCCTTTACGCACCAAAAGACCAGAGCCGACGCCGTCTGCTTCTTCATGGAAAGTGGAGAGGACGGATGAAGTCTCGGCAACGCCATCGCCGTTACTGTCCCAGACTATGGAGATGCGGTCTTCATTGTCCGTGAACCAGTTCAAGGGCTTCTCGCCTTTTTCACCGGCATGACGACGGGTGTAGGCGATGCGCTCGGCTACGGACTTGGAAGCCAGTTCCTCATCCAGCCAGTGCATAATGCCACGGATGTCCAGCACGCCAGCATTGAAGCGAAAAGTCTCGGCCACATAGAAGCGACCCTGCTCATCGATGGTGAAGGAAACCGGGTTCGCGAAGAGCGGTTCGGCGGCGGCCAACTCCACCTTGAAACCGGCAGGAAGCTGGAAACCCTTCATCGCATTCACGCCTTCATCCGAGGCGGGCATGACCTTGGGACCTTTGCGGGCAGCTGCATTTTCAGCAGCGTTGGCTGAAACGAAAGCACTGGTCAAGGACGCAAAAATAGCGGTTAACGCAATAAATCTACGGAACATAAGGGCGAAGGATAATCAGGATTTAGCCGAGTGCAAG
>CAZRGY010000114.1:0-10184 GCA_964599715.1 uncultured Verrucomicrobiota bacterium
GTAGTGCCTGCACTCTGCGCCATCTCGTAGACCACATCCCCGGTATCGAGGAGATAGGGCAGCCCTTTGGTCCATCGCAGTTTGAGAGCCAAGGCGCAACCCGGCATGGCCGTGTTCAGCAGGTAAAGCAGCTCGGGCTTCCAGTCGGCGAGTTCTTTTTCCCAGCGGGCCAGTGTCTCCTGCCGCGTGCCTTCGCGATAGAGCAGGAGCAACCGTTCGGGCGGCAGCCCTTGCGTCAACCCGCGCGCGCGGATGGCTTCCACGCTTTGCGGACCGCCATGCACCAGCAGTGCTGTGCGCGGAATCATGGAGTCAGTGGTTTCCATGTCTGTTCATATACCTTGAGCGTGGCATCGGCACAGCGTTGCCAGGTGTAGCCCCTGGCCGTGAGCCGGGCGTTTTCACCCAGATGCACACCGCGGTCAGGCAAAGCCGCCAATTGTTGCAAGGCCGCCAGCAGGGTTGTCGGTTGGGAGTAATCTCCGCGCAAACCGTTCTCCCCATGCTGAACCCATTCCGCTGCTCCGATGCCTTGGTTGACGATTACCGGCAACCCCGCACTCATCGCCTCCGCCACCACCATCCCGAAAGCGTCATAGCGTGAAGGATACACAAAGACATCCGCTGCCTGATAGAAGGTCGCCATTGATTCTTGCGGGCCGGGCCAGAGCACTTGCGAGATTACGCCCAGATTGTCGGCCTTGGCCAGCCAGTCCGTGGCTGATGAGCGGGAGACGACGAGCAACGTGGCTTGTGGAAATCGTTTCAACGCCTGCATCGCGGGCAGCAACCCTTTGCTGGCTTCACCGACGAAGAGCCACAGCCAACGATTTGTTGGCAATCCCAGGTTTTCGCGCAAGGCACGCTTGTGCGCACTCTCGATAGCGGGCCGGAACTGGTCCGTATCCACGCCGTGATAGATCACTTCAACGGGATGGGCTGGCAGGTGGTTTGCTTCCAGTTCTCCCGCCGTTTGCTGTGAGACAGCGATCCATCGCGCATTCAGGTTGCGCCGGTAGAACTCCGACTCCAGCTGTCCGACAAGTGTGTCGAAAAGGCGCTCGCGCGGTGAACGCAAGGCGTCCTTTTCCACCCGGGCAGCATTGCAGACATGGGCGGTGATCACATCCGCGCGCCAGCAGGTGAGCCCTTGAGCATGGACGAGGTCGAAACGCTCCGGCTGGATGCGACGGCTGGACTGCGCCAAGAAGGTCAAGATGGTAAGCAGGGCAGAACGTCGCCAAGCCGGGATGCGCTGATACGTCCAGTAAGGTTCACAAGGGACGCCGAAGTGATTTGCGTAGATGTGGATGTCATGCAGCGGTGCCAGTCGCCGGGCCAGCTCCACGCAATAGCGACCTTGCCCGAATCCGGGTGAGAAATCATGGACGACCAAGGCGATCTGACGTCGTCGTTGACCGGTGCTGCTACTCATGAGGTCCGACGGTGTAAAAAGCGCTTCGCTTTGGCTGGTTCCACGGGCGTGTTTTGTTCAGGTCCACCCAGATGGCCCTTCCGGTATTCATCTGCTAGCTTTTGCAACGTGCCGACAAAGAACCAGACCAGCGCACCCATGGGAATACCCAGGAAAGGCGAACCGGACGGGATGGAGATGATGGCCATGACCACACATCCACCACTGGCCAGTCCCACGGTGGATACGGGTGTGGAGCGTAATTCTTCCAGGCTGCGATAGACCAATTTAAGGCATTGATACATCAGGGCACCAAAAGCGACGAGACCGACGAAACCCATCTCGATCATCAAGCGACCCAGATCGCCATCCGCAGATCTGTAATCGTGGAAACCGACCCGACCCGAGAGGAACATCGGCACACTATGACCGCTGCGGCCGATGCCGCCACCCAGCCAGTTCCCTTCACTCATATATGCCCAGCCTACTTTGGTAGGGATGCTGATCCGACCGACGACTTCATCATAATCGAGGATGCTTTGGAACCGCTCAGCAGCAGAACCGCCCGTGGCGACGGCTACCAGCTTAATGGCCAGGGCCACTGCTAACGGCAACACGATCAAGTTGATGATATTTCTTCGATACCAGGCGATGACCGCAAAGCCCACGGCGAAGCTGATCAAAGCACTGCGAGCGCCGCTCTTTAACATCGCATAGGCGATCGGGCAGGTGATGAGAAACAAGATGACGCGCTCCCGCTTGTTGGTCTCCTTGTCCGTGGCCAGGGCCAGGGCGAAGATAGCTACATAGGCCATGGTTCCGGCAAAGGCACCGGAAGAGACGAACGTGGAAAAGATACGCAGTTGGCGGCCCTTGCTGGTCGAGTAATAGGTGTTCTGGTAACGCTCTGCGAAGAGGGCGTTCACTTCCATCTCCTCCTCCACTTCCTGTGGCGTTTGCTGCAAGCCATATGCTGCGGTTATGAGGCCCAGCGCCAGCAGCACATATCAGTAGCTCTTCACCTGATTGATAGACTTCTTCAACTGATAACCCAGGAAGTACATCAGGGTGGCGAAACACCAGCCGCGCATCGCTGCCAGGCTGATGATTTTCGGCACGCCCATGGGTAACAGCAGGTAAACGCAGCAAACTACGTAGAAAATCTTCAAGGCCTGGCCCACCGGTCCTTGCGGAATGAAGCTTTCCCGACGTCCTTGCTGAAACCAAGTGAGGGCCAAGGCCAGGCAGAGCAGAGCATCAAATAGAAAGGTAGTGACCGGACTGGGAAACCGGATCTTCAACCAGCCATGAAAAAATCCCACCGTGATGGCCAGTGCCACGACGGAATTGATGAAGGGGTTCGACTGCACCAGCACCAGCACCCGTTCCTTGAGGGACAGGCCCGCCTCTTTATCCCGCGGCTTTTTCCGGTAGCGGAAGCGGGAAGATTCGGTTTGGCTGCTGCGCTGACCCATGCGCCGTTATAGTGCGTTTGTTGGAGTTCGGAGACAAGCCGCGTAAATCGAGTGGAGTTGCGCCACGGCTGCCTTGGTTGAGAAATGCTTTTGCGCCCGCAAACGGGCCGCTTCGCCCCACGCTTGCAAACGTTCGGGAGAGCTTAGTGCCCGCTGTATGGACCGCTCCAATCCCGACTGGTCACCTATCGGCACCAGTCGGCCGGTCACCCCATCATCGATGATCGCCTGTGGTCCATGTGCGGCAAAGGCGATGACGGGTTTGCCCAGGGCTTGCGCTTCTGCCACGGACAGGCCGAAGTCTTCATCCAATGCGGGATGCACCACCAGTTCCGCCTGTGCCAGAAAACCATGCAGTTCCGCATCACTCACGAACCCGGTGAAGTGAACCCGCTCCTGGATGCCGAGCTGCGCGGCGATCTCTTCCAACTCGGCTCGATAGGTGGGTTCCATGCCGAAGAGGCTGCCGCCTAAAATGACACCGTGCGTCTCCACTGGCAGACCGGCAAGGGCTTGGAGGAAATGAGCGTGACCTTTGTAGCGTTGTAGCCGGGCGGCCATCACCAGCCAGCGGCTGTTGGCGGGCACATTGAACTTCTGCGCCAATTGGGTTCGGGAAGATTGTTGGCTCAGCTCATCTAGATCCACGCTCGGCCACATCAAGGTGGTGGGAAAGCCGCGTTCCACAAAGTAATCTACCGTGCGATGGCAATTCCCCTGCACATGCGTGGTGGGGATACGCTGGATCGCCCAGGTGCTCCAATGCCGCACCTCCGCCGTATGCACCAGCCAGCATTCCGGAACCTTGGCCCGCCAGGCTGCCAGACCGCCATAGACATGGGCGCGAAAACCATTGCTGTGGACCAAGGCGATCTCTTCCTGCCGGATCAATTGCGTCAATTGCCCTATGCTTCTGGCCACGGCTCCGAGTTCACGCATGCGATGCGCCGTAAGCTCATGCACCCGCACATCCATCTCTTTCAGTTCCTGCGCCAGTGGACCCGGTCGCAGCAAAGCCACATGCGGCTCAAAGCGCGTACGGTCCAGCCGCCGCAAGAGGTTGTTCATATACACCTCTGCGCCGCCTTTCTCGCCCACACAGGAAACCCAGAGTATTTTGGCCGGTCTGCTCATGCTCGGGACATACGGGACTGTTTCCGCTGCGCTCCGAGTCTCTCCCGGAATGACGTCAGAGTCCAGCATGGGGAGACAACTGAAATCTTCCCATTTTGCGGGTGCGCCTTAAGCTGGGCTTCACATGCAGAAAACGCCCTCAACACCGGCGATCATCACCCAACGCCTGCTGGGCGTGGTGGTATCGGCCATCGTGCTTTGGGTTGTCACGCGCAAGCTGGATACGGGTGAGCTGGCGGAGGTGCTTAAGCAGACCAAGTTCGGTTGGCTGCTGCTCGCGTTCGGTTTCTTCGCTCTGGCCACTCTCTTTGCGGCATTGCGCTGGCACGGCATGCTCAAGGCCACGGGCGCAGTGGTCCACTTGGGTGTGACCTTCCGCTTTGCTTTCATCGGCAACTTTTTCAACGCCCTGCTGCTGGGACCGGCGGGTGGAGACCTCATCAAGACGGGCTTGTATGCCCGTTGGTTCAAGCAACCGCTGCCCAATGTAGTAGCGGCCTCGTTTCTGGACCGGTTACTCGGGGTAGGTGGTTCAGTTTTACTGGCCTTGGCGGGTATCGCTCTGGCCTTGCTGGCGGATGGTGGCCAGCAGCTCAGCCGCTTCACGATGAAGCTGCCGGCTTGGCCCACGATACTTGCCGTAGTGGCGGTGACCGGCTTGATCGTGTGGTGGTGGAAACGCCGGAAGCGGGAATCTTTTCTGGGCCGCACTGCCAGTTCGCTGGGCGATGCGGTGCGGCAGTTACGCCATGATCCGGCGGCAGCGGTGCGTGGTTTGCTCTTCGGTTTTCTGCTGCAAGTCTGCTTTTGCGGGGTAATGGCCTGTTCCCTGCAGGCGGTGGCCAGTGAGCCCATCCCCTGGCTCAAACTGGCGTGGACTTTTCCCGCCATCGGTTTTGCCGCCACCATGCCGGTGACCATCTCCGGGGCCGGTGTCCGTGAAGGCGCCGCGATGCTGCTCTTTGGTCTCTATGAGGTGAACCCTGCCGAATCCTTTGCCGCCTCTATGCTAACCCTGCTGGTCTATGTGGTCTGGGCGTTGGCGGGCGGGGTCTCATTTCTGCGCGAACAAGCCCGGATGAAAAAGGTAGCGGAGCGTGTCGTGCCGAAAACGTTATCCGTCATCATCCCGGCCCTGAATGAAGCCGCCGCCTTGCCGACCACGTTGAAGTCATTGTCGGAATGTCCGGGCGTCACGGAAGTCATCGTGGTGGATGGCGGTAGCCAAGATGATACCGCACAGATCGCGCGGCAACATGGCTGCCGGGTAGTGATCAGCGAACCGGGCCGGGGGAAGCAATTACATGCTGGGGCGGAAGCCGCCACCGGGGATGCCCTGATCTTTCTGCATGCGGATACTTGGCTGGATGCTGCCACCAGTGAGGCCGTGATGCGTTGCTTGCACGATCCCACCGTGGCGGGCGGCGGTTGTTGGAAGCAATTCCGCGACCCGCATTGGCTGATGCGCGGCTCGCGCTGGCGCTGCTGGACGCGCTTGCAGTTGACGCGACGGGTCTTGGGTGATCAGGCCATCTTCGTCCGCCGCGAAGCCTTACAGGCCGTGGGCGGATTTCCGGAGCAGCCCTTGATGGAAGAGTTTGAGCTATGCCGTCGCTTGCGTCGCGTGGGGCGCATCGCACTGGCTCCGGCCACCGTCTCCACTTCCGCGCGGCGGTTCCATCAGTTCGGCGTGCTTCGCACCTACTGGCTGATGTGGCGGCTGACATTCCGTTACCATCTGGGGGCCTCGCCGGAAGAGCTGCGCCGGCTGTACGAACGGCGTTAGGCAAAAGAAAAAGCCCGCCGATATGGCGGGCTTTGCAAAGGGATAAGCAGTCCGCTTAGGCACGCTCCATATACTTGCCCGTGCGGGTATCGATCTTCAGCTTCTCACCCGTCTTGATGAAGAGCGGAGCCTGGACGGTGATGCCCGTTTCCATCGTCACCGTCTTCTGCACATTGTTGGCCGAGTCACCACGGACGCCTTCCGGCGCGTCAGTGACCGTCAGGATGACGGCGGAGGGCAATTCCACGGAGACAGCCTTCTCTTCCACGAAGGTGATGTTGACCACGCCGTTTTCCACCAGATACTTCGTGGCATCGCCCACCACTTCCGGGGTGAGGGTCACGGTCTCAAACGTTTCGGGATCGGTGAAGACGTAGTCCTGGCCATCTTTGTAGCTGTACTCCATCTTGATGGTCATCATGGGGACGATCTCCAGACGTTCCGAGGTGCTGAAACGCACTTCTGAGGTCTTGCCCGTGCGGACGCTGCGGAGCGAAGCTTGCACGAATGCGCGGAGGTTGCCCGGGGTGCGGTGCGTGAACTCCAAGATGACGCAGACGTCACCGTTGTAATTGATCGCCATGCCTTTGCGCAGGTCGGTCGATGTAGTGGCCATAATCTATCGCTAAAAACGGTTAAAATTTCTGCCCGGTATCCGAGCGGAGGAGGGACACTAGCCAAGGAGAAAGGGATTGCAAGCCTCATTTGCCCGTGTTTTGGGCGTTAATTGGCTCTTGAGGTTACGGCGGGAGGGCTGTTTAATGGTCCTTACGGGGCCATTAGCTGGGGTAACCGCAAGCAAGTCTGGTTCGGCGGCAACGTCAAGCTGTGCAAATGCTTGCAAGATGGTCCTTTAATTGCTATTTACCAGCCTGAGAATTATGCCTTCCTTTACCTACGTTGCACGTGATGCAAACAGCGGGCGGGAAATCCGCAGCAGCCTTGATGCGTCTTCTGAGCAGGCGGCCATCGCTGCCTTGCTGAACCGTAACATGCTGGTCATCAGCATCGCGGAAAAGACCCGCAAAGGCAAAACGGCCGGCGGTTCCGTGGGCTTGGCGGACGTGGTGATGTTCACCCGTCAGCTTGCCACCATGATCGATGCCGGTCTGGCGATGGTGCAATCCCTGCAGGCCTTGGCCGAGCAGACCTCCAACAAGGTCATGCGCGACATCATCAAGGACGTCTGCAACCGGGTGGAAGGCGGCGATAATTTCTCCGAGGCACTCAAGAAGCATCCCAAGGCCTTTGACCGTCTTTATGTCTCCATGGTGGACGCCGGTGAAAAAGGCGGTTTGCTGGCTGAGATTCTTTCCCGTGTGGCGACCTTCCTGGAAAACCGCCAGCGCATGAACAAGAAGATCAAGTCGGCGATGATGTATCCCACCATCGTCAGCTTGGTCGCCGTGAGCATCACGGTCTTCCTGCTGGTGAAGGTGGTGCCGGTGTTCGGTGAGATTTTCAGCGGTTTCGGCGCCAAACTCCCGGCTCCGACCCAGTTCGTCATCGACCTCAGCGATTTCATCAAGCAGTGGTTCCTGGTCATCGGTCTGGCTGCAGGCGCGGTTGTTTATGGCTGGTTCTGGTATATCAAGACCCCGCCGGGACGCGCTTTCTGGGACCGCACGCGCATCAAGCTGCCGGTGTTCGGCCATATCGCGCACAAGATCGTGCTCGCCCGTTTCACCCGCACCTTTGCGTCCTTGATCCGTTCCGGTGTGCCGATCTTGGAGGTGTTGAACATCGTGGCGAATACCTCCGGCCATGTGCAGATGGAAAAAGCCATCCGCACGGCCGCCTCGGACATCGAGCGCGGTGAGGGCATCTCGACCGCCCTGGGCAAACATCCTATTTTCCCGACCATGATCATCCGCATGATGACGGCCGGTGAGCAGACCGGTAAGATCGACCAGATGCTGGAGCGTGTGGCCGACTTCCTGGATGAGGAGATCGAGGTGATTTTGGCCGGTTTGACCTCTTTGATCGAACCGTTGCTTATCGTGGTGCTGGGTGTGCTGATCGGCGGTCTGGTGATCGCGATGTTCATGCCCATCTTCAAGATGAGCGAAATCATCAATCCTCCGGGCAAGTGATTCGGGCCCGGAAGACCACAATTTAAAATCAGGAACGGGCTTGCTGGCCCGTTCCTCCTTTTTTACCCTAGTCGCTGCATGGCCAAAGTGCTCCTCGTTGATGACGAAATGACCATGGTCCAAATGGTCACGGAAATGCTCCGTGCCGAAGGCCATGACGTCCACCCTTTCACCAATGGCAATGCCGCTCTGGAGGCGCTCGCCGAGGTGGCCCCTGAATTGGTCATCACCGATCTCTATCTGGACAATACCCGTGCCCACGGCCTGGAGATCTTGAAAAAGGCCCGTTCGCTGAACCCCCCCGCCAGTGTAATCATGATCACCGGCTTTGGCAGCATCGATACGGCCGTCGAGGCGATGAAGCTTGGGGCTTACGATTACCTGGAGAAGCCTTTCAAGCTGGATGAGTTGCGGCTCACCATCCAGCGTGCCCTTTCCTACAATCAGGCCATCTCCGAGAACGTCTATCTTCGCAAGCAGCTCAAGAAAAAGTACCAGTTCAACCAGATCATCGGCAACTCGGACAAGATGCAGGGCGTGTTCAAGATGGTGGAACGCGTGGCCTCGACCGACAGCACGGTGCTCATCCTCGGCGAGAGCGGCACCGGCAAGGAACTCGTTGCCCGTGCCTTGCACTTCAACAGCACGCGTCAGTTCGCACCGTTCATCCCCATCAACTGCAGTGCGCTGCCGGAAAACCTGCTGGAATCGGAACTTTTCGGCCATCGCAAGGGAGCTTTCACCGGGGCCATCAATGACAAGGTCGGCCTCTTCATGGAAGCCGATGGCGGCACTATTTTCCTCGATGAGATCGGCTCCATGTCCCCGACGTTGCAGAGCCGTCTGCTCCGGGTGCTGCAAGAGAAGGAAGTGCGGCGGGTGGGTGACAATGCCCCGGTGTACGTGAATGTGCGCGTGGTCGCCGCCACCAATGAACCGTTGGAGAAAAAGATCAAGGACGGTACTTTCCGGGAAGATCTTTACTACCGCCTGAACGTCATCTCCATCCAGCTGCCCAGCCTGCGCGAACGTCAGGATGACATCCCCTTGCTGGTGGGACATTTCTTGCGCCAAAAACTTTCGCCCCGCACGGGCAATGTCCTGCGTCTCACGCGCAAGGCCATGTCGGCCTTGATGGCCCATCATTGGCCGGGCAATGTGCGCGAACTGGAAAACGCCATCGAGCGCGCTTCGGCTCTCTGTGAAGGTGATACCATCATTCTCGATGATCTTCCCCCGCACTTGCACAAACTGGGTGACGCCAACGAGCCGGAAGATGTGCGCGAAGAGGCTCACTTGGCTTCGGTCAATGTGCCAGAAGGTGCGGAATCGTATCCGGGCCGTTCGGTGGGGCCCTCTGGTGGAGCGCCTGCTTCCTCGCCGACTTCGTCCGCGCCGGTGTCCATGCCAGGCTCCTTCCATCCTTTGAAGAACTACCTGCGCGAGCAGGAGCTGGCCTACCTTCAGCGTGTGTTGGCTTTCACCAGCAACGACAAGGAAAAGGCCGCCGAACTCCTCGGCGTCAGCCTGGCTACGCTCTACCGCAAACTGGCGGAAGCGGAAGAGGGGGCCTAAGTATTGCCAAAGCTTGCAATTCACCAGACCGGTTGTCTCTCGTTTATTTTTTAGACTTTCAGAAAGCTTAATCTTCAAAGTTCCATCATGAACACCAATTCACGCCTTGCCGCATTTATCCTGCTGGTTTGCACCGTGTTTTCCGCCAACCGCAGCCATGCCTTGACTCTTCCTGACCTGCAAGGCAACTGGCGCTTCATCTCTTATAGCGTCCCCTCCAAACTGACCTTGCTGAAGGACGGCCAAAACCGGGTGACGGGTATCGTGGA
Source organism: uncultured Verrucomicrobiota bacterium (assembly GCA_964599715.1). Classification (GTDB taxonomy): domain Bacteria; phylum Verrucomicrobiota; class Verrucomicrobiia; order Limisphaerales; family JAEYXS01; genus JAEYXS01. The sequence goes on from CAZRGY010000114.1 coordinate 9,747, forward strand.
AGCCGGGAATTTTGAACACGGCACCGGTCGTTTCGCCATTGATGCGACAGGTGGCGTCGTCGGCGAGTTCATTGATGAGGGTGCAGCGCCTGAAGCGCTCAGCGGCACGGCAGCCATCACCGGCCAGGGGAAAATTTCCCTGGAACTCAACGGAGGCGATGAAGGCCCCATCGTCGCCTTTATCAATGTCAGCAAGGATTTCATGATCCACGTCAAGGACACTGGCGCGTTTCATGATTACATTTTTTTCCTGAAAGAACCCGCCTCCGTTTCTGGGTCGGATCTGCAAGGGACATGGAGTGGCTTCACCTTCCAGACTCCCAAAGAACTGAACCTGATAGGCAACCCAGTGGTGAACGTGCAGGGAAGAGACAGCTTCGCCGCGCATCCGGCAGGGCTGACGGTCGCTGGCAACGGCAGTTTCACCGGCTTTCTGGA
>CAZRGY010000115.1:0-10133 GCA_964599715.1 uncultured Verrucomicrobiota bacterium
CTTGCTCGATATCCGCGACGGGTTTGCCGCGGCTCTCGATGGCCGCGAGGAAATCTTTCATGTGACCGCGGATCGCCGGGGCGACGTGCTTCTCCAAGTCCTTCTCGTCTTTGTCCTCGGGGTATTGTTCCAACTCCATCACCACGTCTTTTTTGATGCTTTGGCCTTTGCCGCGCGGTATGAATTCGTATTTGTTCACACTGGCTTTAAGGGTGCCGTTCTCGCCGTAGATGAAGGCGGCCCAAGGGTATTCGGGGTCAGGCGGGTTACCCCAAGTGCGATGGGTCCAGACGACGTTGAGGCCATCGAATTCAAAGGTGGCGGTCTGGGTGTCGGAGATGTTCGCCTTGCTGGCTTTATCCATCAGAATGCCACCGCTGGAACTCACGCGTTTGGGCCAGCCGAGGTCGAGCATCCAACGGACCATGTCGAGCATGTGGATGCACATATCACCGACAATGCCATTGCCGTATTCCATGAAAGCGCGCCAGCGGCGGGGGTGGACGAGGTCGTTATAGGGACGCATCGGCGCGGGGCCGGTCCACAGCTCGTAATCCAAGTGCTCGGGGGGCGCGATGTCGGGCGGATTGTTCCGCGCGCGCATGTGGTAATAGCAGCAGATCTCGATATGGGCGATCTTGCCGAGTTTCCCGGTCTTGATGATCTGGTCACGGGCCTCGATGAGATGAGGCGTGCTGCGGCGTTGCGTGCCGACCTGCACGACGCGCTGGTACTTACGTGCGGCGGCGAGCATGGCCTGGCTTTCGACGACATCCACGCTGGTGGGTTTCTGCACATAAACATCCACACCTGATTTTACCGCCTCGATCATGGCGAGGGCGTGCCAGTGATCGGGCGTGGCGATCAGGGCGATATCGATATCTTTTTCCGCGAGCAGTTTGCGATAGTCCGAGTAAGTGAGAGGCTTCTTCTTGTTAGCTTGGAGTGTGGAGACGATCTCTGCGCAATCGTTCAGCATATTCTTATCCAAATCGCAGAGGGAGACGACTTCGACGGGGGCGACTTGAACGAGACGGAGGAGATCACATTTGCCATACCAACCGCAGCCGATGAGCGCGACACGTTTGGGTTTGTCCGCGGCGAAGGTGGTGGGGACATAACTGGCGGCGGCAGTCAGGGCGACTGCAGCAGAGCTATCGCGGAGAAATTGGCGGCGGTTCATGGGAATAGGGGAAACGAATTTCACGGAAGTTCAAAGCTCAAACTTGCGGTCGTGGATTGTCGGAACCGAAGGAAAGGACAGGTATAAAAATGGGGTTAACCGTGCCTTGCTTGGGGACGTCTTATAGTGGTAGTGATGGGCAGTCACCCGTTCTTATGTATCCTTGGCCAAAAGACCGAGATGATTTGAAGGTTTTTAGACGCGTAAACGTCAGATAGAGAGCGACATGAGCCAGAATCAACCACGTACATCGGCTTGCAGTAGCTACCTGCAAACGCAAATGTCACGCCGCCAGATACTTAAGGTGGGTGGTTTGGGTATGCTGGGGATGACGCTGCCGGGGTTGCTTCGGGCGGAGGCAGTCAAAAAGACGCTGAAGTCGAAGGCGAAATCGGTCATTTTTCTTTTTCAATGGGGTGGTCCGAGTCATGTGGATATGTTCGACCGGAAGCCCAACGCGCCGGAAGGTGTGCGGGGACCGCTTTCGGCCATCAAGTCTTCAGTGCCAGGTTTGCATCTGTGTGAAGGCTTGGAACGACTGGCCAAGGTGATGGACAAGGTGACCGTGGTGCGGTCGGTCTATCACACGATGAAGAATCACAATTCCGCCGGTTACTACGCACTCACTGGGCGTTCGCCGGTGGTGGATGACCAGCGGTTGCGGGATTCGATCGAGTTGTTCCCGGCGTACGGGTCGATGGTGGATGCGCTGGCTCCTAATCACGGAGAGATGCCGACCTCCATCTCGTATCCGTATGTGATCTCGGACGGTTCGGTGACGCCGGGCCAACACGCGAGTTTTTTGGGCAAGGAGCATGATCCGTATCTCTTCACGCAAGACCCGAACTCATCGAGCTTTGCGCTGCCGGAATTGAGCCTGCCGTCGAATCTCACGATGGACCGGCTCCGTGACCGGCGACAGTTGCAGCAGATCATCGACAAACAGTCACGCCTGAACGAGATCTCCGCGACAGCCAAAGGGCTAGATTCGTATTACGAGAAGGCGTTCAGCATGCTGGACTCCACACAACTGCGCGATGCGTTCAACATCGCAGCGGAACCGCAGAAGGTGCGGGATTCGTATGGGCGTTCGACATACGGGCAGAGCTGCCTGCTAGCGCGGCGATTGGTGGAGGCGGGGGCGAAGTTCGCCACAGTTTATTTTTCATCCAGCATCGGAGGTCGTAGTGACACGAGTGGCGGTTGGGATACGCACGGGTTCGACAACACGCGCATGTATCCGATCATCCAGAAGTATCATCTACCATTGACGGACCAGACCTTGCCGACATTACTCATCGATCTGGAAGAACGCGGGTTGCTGGATTCCACACTGGTGGTGTGGATGGGTGAATTCGGGCGCACGCCGTTCATCAATAAGAACGTGAGCCGTGATCACTGGCCGCAGTGCTACTCGGTGCTGCTGGCGGGTGGCGGCATCAAGCGTGGGCATATCTACGGCGCCTCGGACAAGAACGGGGCGTATCCTTCTGAGAACCCGGTGAGGCCGGATGATATCGCCGCGACGATGTATTACTTGCTGGGCATCGATCCGCATACAGAGGTGCATGATGCATCGGGACGCCCGCTGGCTATCACCACGGGCAAACCAATCATGGATATCATGGCTTAAGGCCAGAAGTTTAAGGGATTTGATGCGGGGATTGCGCGACAGTTTCAGGTGGTTGACTAGGGGAGTTCGGGCGGTTGTTTTCACTGGGCTATTTTGCAGCGGGTTGAGTCATGCCCAAGACCGGTTGCCGAATGAACCGATGGTATTGAAGCCGGGGGAATGGGAAGTCTTTAAGGGGGCAGAAGGCAAAATTCTGGAGCAGGCGAAATTTTGGACGAGTTTTTCCTTGGACACCGAAGTGATGGAGGGACAAACCCGTTTGCGTCCAGACAAGACAGCTCCGTTGGGGATCCATTTCTTGCGGGCTTTCACGGGCGATAAAATCACACCCTGGCAACCTGTCTTGTTAGACGATTTGCCTCGGCTGGGGCGTGGAGACCGGAAGAATGATTCAGCGGACCGGGCATTGGAGATCAGTGGCCCGGCCATTCTCACAGGGACCATCAAATCACAGGACAGCGAGTATTATCGCATCAAACTGGCGCGCGGCGAAAGCATCACGATCGAGGTGCTGGCGCAGCGGATACTCTCCAGCTTGGACCCCTATCTGCGTTTGCTGGATGAGCGGGGAAGGCAACTGGCGTTCTGCGATGATGAACCGGGGTTGGGCAGGGACAGTCGTTTGCGATTCACGGCGAAATCAGCGGGGACAATCATCATCGAAGTGCGGGACACGGCATATCAAGGCAGTGACAAGCATGTCTATGCCCTGCGAGTGGGCGATTTCCCCAGAGTCAACGCGGCTTTCATTGGCGATGATAAGCAGGTGCAGTGGCTTGGACCGGAGGCGGCGGATGTCAAGGCGACGAGTGATGAAGTCCATACTGGGATCGCTAAGTGGTATGCTCCTCGTCGAAGTGCAAGCAAACCTGCGGCCTTGGTTGCTTTGCCGATCGGTTCCGCAGAGGCATCGATAGAAAAAGAACCTAACGATACTCAGGCCAAAGCGAATCCTGTGACCGCGCAAGCGAGCGTTTACGGCCGCTTCGAACAGGCAGGTGATATGGACTGGTTTGTCTGGGAGGCGAAGAAGGGAGAGAAATTTGCGGTGCGAGCACAGACCCGCAGCTTGGGGTTGCCGACGGATGTACGATTGAGTGCGCACAGTGCGGACGGTAAATCTCTCGCGACCAGCAAGCCTACGGCTGAAGATGAAGGGGGCTTGGGCGTGACCAGCAATAGCGACGGCAAAGTGTATCTACGGGTGAGCCATATCGCAGGATTGGGGGGGGCGGAGCAGGGGTATCGCTTAAGTATTGAACCAACCAAAACGGCGTTCAACGCCAAGACGGAGACAGATAGCGTCGTGATAGCCCAAGGCGGGACGGCGGATTTGAAATTGACGGTGGATCGCGCCGGATATGACGGTGCTATCACTTATGAGCTGGAGCCCAAGATCACCGGACTTTCTCTTGGTAAGGCTGACATAGAGGCTAAAAAGAAAGAGGGCACTCTGCAGTTCAAGGCGGATGCCAGCATGAAGACGGGAGGCATCTATCAAGTGCGGTTGCAGGCCGTTAATCCAGTGGCGGGGCAAGTCCAAACTTATCAAACATTTACCAATAAACTGGGCACATCGGCCACGATGGCGGCGGTTTTGGATGGCTGGATCACGGTGGCTATCAAGGAAAAGCCGGTTCCGAAAGAGAAACCCAAGACGCCATGAGCCAGCAGAAACATGGTGGGAAGCAACAGCTTGCGATTGACATCGCGGCATGGGCTGGCTACCTGTCCCGCATGGTTCTCCACCGCTGGCTCTGCACAGTAGTGTTATGCCTGCTCTCCGCAGGGGTGGTCCGGGCGGATGATTGGCCCCGTTACCGTGGCCCGCATTTGAACGGTATATCCCAGGAAAAGGATTGGAATTGGAACTGGCCATCCAGTGGACCCAAGCGTTTATGGAAGGCTTCGATAGGCCAAGGTTTTTCCAATGTGGCGGTGGCGAACGGACGCTTGTTCACCTTGGGCAGTGAGGAGGATACGGCCACGGTCTATTGTCTGGACGCCAGTTCGGGGCGGGAAATCTGGAAGTATAGTTATCCTGAGCCGCTGAACGCGCATTTTTACGAAGGAGGAGTCAGCACAACACCTACGATCGAAGGGGAAACCGTTTATGTATTGGGGCGGCAAGGCGACCTGTTTTCTTTTCAGGCAGAATCCGGTAAAATCAACTGGCAGAAAAACGTAGCCAAAGAAATCGGGGCCAAGGTGCCGGAATGGGGTTTTGCCGGTGCGCCCTTGGTGGACGGGCGTTCACTGATCCTCAATGTCGGGAGCGCAGGGGTGGCGGTCAACAAGCAGAACGGCAAAATGATCTGGGCATCGACCAACGGTCCGGCTGGCTATGCCTCGCCTGTTCTGTTCCATGCGAGCCAGCAGAAGCCGGTTTTGATCTTTTCGCATCGTGAATTGGTGTCGGTAGAGCCGCGGACCGGGAAGGAAATATGGCGTTTCCCATTTCAGACAGAATACGACATCAACGCCATGGATCCGCTCGTTTATGGAGGGCGTATCTTTTTATCATCGCACAGCCAGCCGGGGCTCATGCTGAAGCTTTTGGATGGACGACCTGAGGTGATGTGGCGTTCGGAAGACACGCTGGTGCACTTCAATTCCGGCGTGCTGTTTCAGGATTACTTGTATGTGTTTAGCGGCTCAGCCGGAAAGACGGGAGATCTGCGTTGTCTTGATTTGAGAAACGGAGAGGTGAAATGGAAACAGGGCGGCTTGGGGGTAGGCTCGCTGAGCGCAGCGGCGAATAACAAACTCATCATTTTAAGCGCCAAAGGCGAACTGGTGGTGGCTGAAGCATCGCCAGAGGGATTTAAGCCGTTGGGCAGGGCGCAAATCATCGGTGGCAAATGCTGGACGGCACCGGTGCTGGCGAACGGCAAGATATACGCCCGCAATGCCAAGGGTGACTTGGTGTGCGTGGATGTCAGCCGCTGATTGTTGCCCGGAAACGGGTGCAGTGCGTTACAATTTCGAGCATCACTTGACCTGAGGGGATGCAGCTTAGATATTGTCCGTCGTTGGACAAATGGAGAAGACCAGTTGAACCGAGGTAACTATGGCCAAGTCCAAAGCCAAAAAGGTCGTTCGCAAGAGCAAACCACCGGTGCCCGTGAAAGCGGTGCGCAAGAGGAGAACTGTCCCTGCCAAGAAGACGACAAAGGCCAAAGCGAAGAAGCCTGTAGCACCCAAGCTCACGGTGGCGATCGCACGTATGGCACCTGCCGACAAAATGAAACCTGCCAAGTTGGGCGAGGTGCTATCCGTTGAGAACGGTGCAGCAGTCAATGGCGAGGAGTCGCATCAAATCGCCGAGCCGTTTCGCAGCCAGTCCGGAGTGGATCTCACCGAAAAGCTCAAGGAGTTGCTGCGTCTGGCGCAGGAGCAGGGGTATCTTACCCATGGTGATATCAGTGACGCTTTGCCGGACAAGGAGGTCACACCCGAGGATCTCGGGGAGATCTGCATGAGATTGCGGAGCCTAGAGGTGGATATCGTGGACCAGGCCGAGGTGGACCGTGTCAAGCAGGCTGAACCAGATGAGGAAATAGATCGAGGCAAGTTGGATATCCTCGATGACCCGGTGCGGATGTATCTCAAGCAGATGGGATTGGTGGCGTTGTTGACGCGTGAACAGGAGGTGGAGATATCCAAGCGGATCGAAGATGCCGAGGGGGAAGTCACCCGGATCATCTATAGCTTTGGCTTCTCAGGAAAAGAACACATCGCCCTGGCTGACAAATTGGTATGTGAACCTCCGAAGGAAAGGTTTGATAGGGTCATTCAGGACAAAAAGATCGAGGGGCGGGAGAAGCACACCAAGGCCTTGCGCAAGTTGATGAAAAATATGCGGGCACAAGACCAACTGGTGGATGAAGCTTATGCCAAGTGGCGTGCCTCGGAGGGCAAGGCCAGCCGGAAAAAGTTGGAAAAGCTAGAGCAAGAGTTTCGCCGATTGGACACCAAGCTGCAAAAATCGCTCCCCAAATTTTACTACAAGCAAAAGGTCATCGAAGAGATGTCAGTGGTTGCAGAGAACGTGCGCGACAAGTTTGAGAGCAGTCGCAAGGTGATCGCGGACTTGCAGCGCCAACGGCGGTCGGCGCATGCGCAGGCAATCATCGGTGGGGAAGAGCAAAAGATACAGGCCTTGGAAGCATTCGTCCGGATGCCGGCGGAAGCTTATCTGAAACTGTATCAGGGTTTGCGTGAATGGACAGCCAAGGCGTTGCAAGCCAAGACGGAGATGGTGGAGGCCAATCTACGTCTCGTGATTTCTATCGCAAAGAAATATACGAACCGGGGACTTTCCTTCCTTGATCTGATCCAGGAAGGGAACATGGGGTTGATGAAGGCGGTGGAGAAGTTCGAGTATCGCCGCGGTTACAAGTTCTCCACTTATGCGACTTGGTGGATACGCCAAGCGATCACGCGATCGATCGCCGATCAGGCGCGGACAATTCGCATCCCGGTGCACATGATCGAGACCATCAACAAGCTGATGCGGGTGCAGAAGCAGTTGGTGCAAGATTTCGGGCGCGAACCCACACCTGAGGAATTGGCGGATGACATGAATCTGCCGGTGGAACGTGTGCGGGCCATCTTGAAGATGGCGCAGCAACCGATCTCATTGCAGGCGCCGGTGGGTGACAGTGAGGATACAAATTTCGGCGATTTCATCGAAGACAAGGCAGCGCAGAGTCCATCTGATGTCACCAGTTATAGTCTCTTGAAAGATCGTATGGGTAATGTGCTGGACAGCCTGACCGAGCGTGAACGCAAGGTGCTGGAATTGCGGTTCGGACTCGGGGATGGCTATGCGCGGACGTTGGAAGAGGTGGGCAAGCAGTTCAAGGTGACACGTGAGCGCATCCGCCAGATCGAGGCGAAGGCGCTACGGAAGATGCGGCATCCTACGCGTATCCGCCAGCTTCAAGGGTTTATCGAGGCGCAGGGGTTGCAGCTTTAGAGTTTGCCGGAGTTTTGCTGGCGTTGGATATGTTCTAACAATTTTGCCAGTGGGCAGGGCTTTTGGATCACTTCCACCTGAAGCTGCTTCTCTTTCAGTTTGTTTTCCAGTTCGCCAGAAACGTCTCCACTCAAAAGGATGACCGGAATGCTCGGGTTCAATTCCCTGATTTGCAGCAGCAATTGAACACCATCAACCAAGGGCATGCGGAAATCGCTGAGGACCATGCAAAGGTCGGAGTGATAACGGGAGAACATCTTCCAAGCCGTTTGACCGTCATCCGCCGTCATGACCTCGTAGCCGTGTTTCATCAATGCCGATTTGATCACTTCACGGACGAGCGGGTCATCATCCACCATAAGTACGCGCTTATGCGGGTTCGTGCTGATGGATTGGCTTATCTGTGGCGAGAGGGATTCACTGACGCCTTTTCGCGGTATGAAATATTTGACTGGCAACCAGATGGTGACTTTTGTCCCTTCATCCGGTGCGGATATAAGCTCGATTTGTCCTCCATGCAGGTAAGTGATGCTGTGACAGGCGGTCAATCCAAGTCCTTGAGCTGTTCCTTTGGCGCGCGTTGTAAAAAATGGTTCAAAGGCACGGGTGATGGTTTCAGCGGTCATCCCAAATCCGTCATCGGAGATTTGCAGGCAAATCACCTCAGATGTTGATAGTCCGAAATCATCCGCTTCCTTGGGGGAAAGACTAACGGCATGCAGTCCCACCTTGATATGTCCTCCGGTGGCACAACCATAACGTGAGTTATTCAGCAGATTACGAATGACGATACGCCAGTGAAGCTCGTCAGCCACCAAGCTGCAGGAGTCCAGCTCAGTTATTAGCTCCAGACCGCAAGTGCCGGGCAACTCACTTTTCCATGCGGAGATCTCAGATGATATCAACTGATCGAATGCCAACTCTTGCGGAGAGAAGCGCCTTTGTGGGCGGGTGGCAAGCATGGTCTGATCCAGCACCTTTTCCGCCCGGCGGGCAGCGGTTTCCAAGGAAGCGGCGAAATGTTGCCCTGTAGAGTCGGGCGGGAATTCTTCCTTTATCAGAGTGGAATAACCGAGAATGGGAGCCAACAGGTTATTGAAATCATGAGCCAGATGGCCAGCCAGGAGCCCGAGAGAAGCTAATCGCTCATCCCGGTCACAAAAGTCTTTTCGCTTCGGTGGCGGTCGTGATGAGACGGTGGCTGCCATGATCTTTCGGGAAATCAGCCCGCTTGGTTGCTAACTCGGCGGACTTCCATCAACAACTGGTCCAAGGGCAGTGTTTTGCTGACATAACCGGAAGCCTTCTTTTCCAATGCTTCCTTCAGCAGTTCGTCGTCAAAGCCCATGCCCGTGAGGATGATGACCGGCAGTTTGGGGTGATCCATCTTTATGCTTTCGAGCAATTCCAATCCGTCGGCATCGGCCAGAGCGATATCAAGAATCATGACATCAATGGAGAGTTCATCCAGACAGCGCATGGCCTCGGAACCATTAGAGGCAGCGCTAACCGTGTAGCCGCGCTTCTGAAAATAACTCGAAAGCAATTCACGGATGGGGGCTTCATCGTCCACCACCAAGATGCGTTGACTCATATGGCTTATTTATGGAGCAAACACATGAATTAGCAAGATTCAAGCGCCTTGCAGGTGAGATTGGCAAAAAAAGATTAACTGCAGGCAGTGTGTAGCCAGAACAGCTTTGACTCGAAGCTATTGTCATACGGCCCCAGTTGGCTAATGATGCTCGCGACATGCAGCATGAGCGACCACAACAGCCCAAGCTAGGCCTGATCATTCCTTGTTACAATGAGGAGGCCGTGCTGCCCCAGTTGCTGGCGGGTCTGGAGCGCATGCGGCAGGAGGCGAAGTATCCCATCAATATCCTTTTCATCGATGATGGGAGCCGGGATCGCACCTTTGAGTTGCTGGCTCAAGCGGCGTTAAAGGATCCGTCCATCGCGTGCCTGCGTTTCTCGCGGAACTTCGGGCATCAGACAGCAGTAGCTGCCGGCTTGCGCTATGTGGAGGGGGATGTCATCGGGGTGCTGGACGCGGACCTGCAAGACCCGCCGGAGGTGATGCTCGCGATGGTGGAGAAGTGGCGCGAGGGGTTTGAAGTGGTCTACGGTGTGCGGCAGAATCGTAAGGAGGGGATGTTGCTGCGCGGGGCGTATGCGCTGTTTTACCGGTTGCTGAAGCGCGTGGCGAATGTTGAGCTGCCGCTGGATGCGGGAGACTTTTGCGTGATGGATAGGCGGGTGGTCGATTGTCTGAAACGTATGCCCGAGCATACGCCGTTCATACGCGGGTTGCGCGGCTGGGTGGGGTTCAAGCA
>CAZRGY010000116.1:0-10120 GCA_964599715.1 uncultured Verrucomicrobiota bacterium
GGCTCTCGCCACGCACCATCCGGAGACATTGTGAAATCTCTTCACGCAACTCGAAGACCTCGCCGCTGTGCGTCTCGAGCTTCACGATCTCCAGCTTCTCGCCGTCGAAAACTTTCAGGAAATAGTCCGGCTCCAACGTGCGGTCCAGTGCCCCGCTCCAACCAGCCCAGATGGCGCCCTTGGTGCCTGTGACTTTCACCGTCTGGTGATGCTCAAACGCAGCGAGCGTCTGGGACACCACGGCATAGCTGCCATTCCCATACTTGAACATGGCACTGAAATTATCGAAGAGCTGCGGCCGCTGTGGATCGCGGGAATTGCCATAAGCATACAACTCCACCGGATCACCGCTGCCGCTCAGATACCAGCGGGCGAGGTCGAAGAAATGGATCGGCTCCTCCAGCACCCAACTGCCCACGCGACTCTGGTCATAACGCCAGCCACCAGCACCAAGGCGATACGGTTTGCGAAGGAGTTCCACCAAGACGTACTGCGGCTCACCGATGGTGCCGCGCTCGATGATCTTTTTGACCTCACCCCATTGCGAAGAGAGACGAAACTCATGTCCCAACGCCAGCTTGCCCTTGCTCGTGGCAGCAGCAGCGGCGATAGCTTTGCAATCCTCCAGCGTTGTCGCCATTGGCTTCTCCAGCAGGACATGTTTGCCTTTGGCGAGTGCGGCAAGGGCGATATCGCGATGCGTGTGACTGGGCGTAACGATATCAATGATGTCGAACTCGGCCTCGGCGATCATCGCCTGCGCATCGGCATAGATGGCGGCTTCGGGATACGCCGCAGCAACTTCTTTGCGCGTAGCTTCAGTGGGTGCCGTGATGGCGACAAGACGAGCCTCAGGGTTTCCGGCGATGGATTGCGCGTGGAGTTTCCCCCAAGCGCCGAAACCGGCTAGTGCGAAACGGACAGGTTGAGACATGGATTCAGATACGCGTGATTATTTTCGTTCAGCCGTGGTCAAGGGCGTGACGGGATTCGGCACCAGCCGACCCTGCACTTCATTCAAGCGGCAAGTCGGCAGCTTGGGCAGCACGTGTTTGGCAAAAAGATCGCATTCATCGAGATGCGGATAGCCGCTCAGGATAAAAGCGCGCATGCCCATATCCATGTAACGGTTCAATTTCGCAAGGACCTGGTCGGGATCACCCACGATCGCACTGCCGCAACCGCTACGGGCCAACCCCACCCCACTCCACAGATGCGGCTCGAGATACAGGTCCTTGCTCTGCGCGCGCAATTCATCCTGGCGAAGCACTCCGGCGCTCTTGCTATCCATGGAGCGCTCTTTGATCTCGGCGCCTTTGGTCAGATCGAGCTTGGAGATGAGCCGGTCCGCTGCCGCGCGTGCCTCGGCTTCCGTCTCGCGCACGATGACATGGCTGCGAAAGCCGAAATCGATCTTACGCCCGTAAGCCGCCGCCTTCTCTGACATCACGCGCATCGTCTCCGCGATACGCGCTTCCGTCTCCGGCCACATCAGGAAGACATCGCAATGCTTGGCGCAGAGGTCTTGCGCGGGCGGCGAGATGCCGCCGAAATACATGAGCGGCCCGCCGTTCTGCTGATAAGGCTTGGCGGCATCAGTGTTCGGCAGGCTGAAATTGTAGTATTTACCCTCCCATTTGAAGGGACCATCCGTCCGCCAGAGTCCTTGCAATATCTGGATGATCTCGCTGCTGCGTTCGTAACGCACCTCGCTGCTCTCCTTCAGGCCCGGCATGTCCGAGGAGATGATATTGATGCACAGCCGCCCTTTGGCAACGTGATCCACGGTGGCGATGGCCCGGGCGAGCATCGGTGGCCAGACCTCCCCCATGCGCAAGGCTACGAGCTGATTGATCTGCTGCGTCTGTGGCGCCATGGCCGCAGCGAAAGCGAGCGCGTCTTGTCCGACGATCCACCCCGAGGGCAACAAGATGTTTTGGAAGCCGTGAGAATCCGCGCGTCGGACAATGTCCCCGCAGTGCTCATAATTGGAACGCAAGGTTCCATCCGGCACTCCCAAAAATTCGTAATCATCCCCGCATAACGCGGAGAACCAGGCGACCTCCGCCTGGCGTTCGACAGTACGGATCACAGGCGAATTCATGTCAGCAATGGCGATAGACTGCGCATGTCACAGATTGGTGGTCCCGCGCATTATGCAACAAAGGAAGAACTTGGCAAGATGACCACGCCTTATTTTCTGACACCGCTGAAACGATCCAGTATAAAAAACTCAGCTGTCAGAGTTTCTGGAGTGGGTAATGCGAGGGAGACAGACGAAGCGGGTGAAGGAAATCGAATCACCTATTAATTTTTGCGACCGTTCGTAATCTTTCGCGCTACAGCGCGTTATGACGACCAGATTTTTGCCGAGTTCGAATGTTTACGCACCATCAGGAAAATTTTCACCACTAATTGTCACTAAAATCGGACAGAACTTTCATCAACGCACGGTTAGCCAAAACTCATCTACTTCTTTGATTACCAGATTCGAGTAACCCTGCGGCACTCCGTTATTCGTCCCCCGGCTAATCAGTTCATTTGCGGTCTTCAGGGTGATGTTCGCCGCCTTGTCTTTCAAGCTGATGGTGAAGCGCCCGCTGAAGGGCTTCGCATCAGCCTGGGCGACCAATTTGAGCGTCACGTCACCACTCTTGGCTGGAACTTCACCCGCTACCAGTGAAACTCCTTGAGGTAAACCGCCCGCTTCAAAGACCAGTTTGCCATCGTGTCCATGAATCCTCGTCAGCGTGGCTTTGAATTCGTTGGTCTTGCCGGGCGAGAGATTGAAATTGTTCGCTGCGACTGTCGCCCGGAAGCTTGGTTGCGGTTCGGTCACGGACAGGCGGTAGATGTAGTTGCTCCCGCCTTGGCGCAGCAGGCTGGAGATAACGATGGTGAATTTGCCATCAGCCGGTGCGGTCCAGACGAGAGCGGGATCGGCGGAATTGTTCGCATCATCATTTTTCGCCAGCTCCTTGCCATTGGAGTCTTCGATACGGAGCGTGGCATCTAAGGGAAAACCAAGTTTATCCGATTGCACTGCTACCTCCCATTTCTGCCCTTTCTTCGATTCGAAGGCAAAGCGATCGACATCACCCACTTCTTGGATGCGGCCACTTAAGTGGCTGGGTATCGTGATAACTTGAAGTTCGTCTGTCGTGTTGTTTGGTTCTGCCTCAGTCAATTCCGGTAGCGAACCAACGGGTATATCCAGCTTATTGAAGGAGGACAGGCGAACGGGGACGTTGATAGCTGCCGAGGGCAGCGAACCGGCCTCCAAACTTAATTTCGTCGAGCGGCCGCCTCCCGGCAGATTCCAGCCATGAACATCGAGCTCAGCTTTGTTACCTCTTTGGACACCGGTGGGATACGTGTAGTCCAGATAAGGTCCGGTGGTGAGGTGGAGCCGGTAGATGTTGCCCGTGCCACCGTCGAAATTGATGGAAGAATTGGCAGGATGCGGAAAGCCCATCACCTGCACGACATACGAGCCTTTAGCGGGCGCCTGCCACGCGAGGAATGGGTCGAGCGTGCGGTTGCCATCGTGATTATAAGCCACCTGCAGGCCATTCGTGTCTGTGATGCGCAGCATGCCGTCCATAGTCGAGGCCAGCACATAGGCCTCGAGGGACGCAATCAACCATTGGTCTTTCTCCAGATTGACGGCGAAGGAATCTACATCCCCGTTCTTCTCTAAACGGCCATTGATGATGACGGGTAGCTTCTCCAAAGGCTGTGGTTTGCTGAAATCGTCGTTCGCCTCCTTTTCATCCACTTCCTGCGTATCACTGACGATGAAGAAACGAACAGTTGAGGCGCCTTCTGCATTATGCAGGCGGACCAGACGGGGGCCGGGCTCGGCATCTGGAGCAATGATCACGCTGAACTTGCCTTTGTCCTTCTCCGCCTTGAACTGGATGCGGGCATCATCTGTCCACACTTCTACCGGCCAAGGGTCTTGTTTGCCGATGGCGGAGATGAGGTTCGTCGTTCCGCGTTGTGCTCCTGCCGGGTAGATATGCTCCAGCACCGGCACTGCTGCATGAACTGAGGTTGCCCAAGTCAATAGACAGCCCAGCCACAGCGCTCTGAGGGACCACCCGCGTGATCTCAAGCGAAGAGCTCCTTCATCGGCTTGCCGCCGTTGACAATCTGGATGGGCCGCCCGGTGTTCGTGTGCAGGACGCGCGTGGGGTCGATGCCCATCTTGGTGTAGAGCGTCGCGGCAAAGTCTTCCGGTTTATAGACGTTCTCCGATGCGTGATAGCCCTTGGCATCTGTGGCCCCTACCACTTGACCACGCGGCACACCCGCGCCCGCCATGAGGACGGACATGGCATATGGCCAATGATCGCGCCCGGCGTCCTTGTTCACCTTCGGCGTGCGGCCAAACTCACCGAGCACCACCACCAACGTGTTATCCATCATCCCGCGCTGATCCAGGTCACGGATCAGGGCAGCGACACCTTGATCGAAGCGTTTGTTAAAATCGCCCTTCAAGGTCTTGAAGATGTCCTTGTGGTGATCCCAGCCGCCGTAATAGACGGTCACGAAGGAGACCCCGACTTCCACCAAGCGACGCGCCATCAGGAGACGTTGCGCAAAATCATTGCGCCCATAGCTCTCGCGTACCTTGTCTGATTCTTTCGCGATATCAAAAGCGGCTTGGGCTTCCGGTGAGGCGACGAGGTTCAATCCTTGTTCATAGAACTTGTCGAAGGTCACGGTCGGGTCATCCGCCAGCTTGTCATTGATGCGCAGCATCTGATCCAGCGATTTGCGCAATGCCTGGCGGTTCTCGGCGCGACCTTCGCTGATATCGGAGGGCAGCACCACGTCGCGCACTTGAAAGTTCTTGCTATCGGGATTGCCGCCGATGACGAAAGGCGCGTGCTGGCCGCCGAGGAAGTTTGGTCCACCACTGCGCGAGACTTGAGGCAGGGACATGTAAGCCGGAAGTCCATTCCGCACCCCGCGGTCATAAGAGACCATCGAGCCGAAAGACGGATGGAACGTGACGAAGGCACCACAAGCCACAGGAACAGGCGTGGGCGCACCAGTCATCATGTAGTGATTGCCTCCGCCATGGTTCGGGTCCTTGTGTGCGATGGAGCGGATGATGGACATCTTGTCCGCCACCTTGGCCAGCTCCGGCACGCACTCGCTGAAATGGATGCCCGGCACGCTGGTGGGGATGGACTTGAACTCGCCCCGGATCTCGCTGGGCGCATCCGGTTTGGGATCGAAGCTCTCGTAGTGCGAAGGCCCGCCATCCAGCCACACGAGGATGCAATTAACCGGCTTCTTCGATTTGGCCGAGGGTGTGACAACTTCAGCCGCCTGCAAACGGAGGATATCGGCCAAGCCCAGGCCCATCATGCCACCCAGGCCCAACTGGATGAAATCCCGTCGCGCCATCCCCGCACAGTTCGTCTTTATTGTACTCATGTGATTTGCCTGAAAATCGCCCTCAAATTTCTTGCGCCATGCAAGACGCGAACCAGTTCAACTCCATCACTGGCCGGCCGGTAAAACAGGACGTAATTACCTACCGCAAAGCTTTTCACTCGCAGACCTAGCTCTGCCCGGTCACGGCCTATCAACGGATTGGCCGCCAGCATCTGCAAGGCTGCATCGATGCGGTCAATCAGTCGCATAGCGGCATCAGGATTGTTCCGGGCGATATAAAGCGCGATTTCATATACGTCTTGCTCGCTCTGACGGGAGCGGATGATGGTCGCCATGCAGTTTAATAGCCGCCAAGTTTGCGTTGTACTTTATCCTTCAGCACGGCTGCATTCCATGGCGCACTTTCGCCCCGGTCGAGTTGATCCAGCCCCAGCGCGATTTCCTGGCGCAGTTCGGCCACATCTTCAGCGGTCAAGGTTTCCTGCTGCCGCATCGCGGATAGGGCATCTTGGACGACCTCTTCGGCCGAGCGGCATTGGCCAGTCCGAATCTTCTCCTGCACAAACCGCTCCAGTTCGGGATCCAGAGTGATATTCATATGATTGATACTAGCCTAAATCTGCTAATGGTTAAACACGAATTCTGCTGAGTTCAGCAAGGCCCAGAGCACGTCTTCTGCGGCGGTCTGCGGGGTCACGCCCTCACCGCTAAATGCCTTGGTCGCGATCTGCTTTTCTTCATCTGTCGGATACCGGCTTAAGGCGGCGAGATACAGGTCCGTTACTATCTCTTCTGGAGCCTTCTTACTCTCAACAAGTTGTTTCACGCGGCCTTCTTTGGCGCTGAGCTTGGCCTGCAGACCTTTGGAATTCATCATATGCAGGGACTGCACCACAGAAGTCGAAGCATCGCGTTCGCAGGGGCAATCGCTGCTTGAGTTCGGGCGGCTGAAGGCGTCCATGAAGGGAGAGTCTATCTTGTAGGTCCACGCCTGTTTGGCGAAAGTGCCGATGGGCATGCCGGTGTAATTGTCCCGCACGCCGGTGACATTCACGACGGCATCGAGCAATACCTCGGCTGGCAAGCGACGGCGGTAGGAACGAGAGAAATTCTTGGTGTCGGCCAAGTTGTATTCATTCGGCACGGAACTAAGCTGATACACATGCGAGTTCATGATGAACCGCATCAAAGCTTTCAGGTCGTAATTATTTTTCACCAATTCCTTGCCCAACGCCTCCAGCAGAGCGGGATTGGTCGGCGGATTGGAAGCGCGGAAATCATCCACCGGATGCACGATGCCGCGCCCGAAAAACTCGCCCCAGATGCGGTTCGCCACTGCTTTGGCGAAGAAAGGATTTTCCGCATCCGTCATCCAGTCGGCCAGGGCGAGACGTGGATCTTGCTTGTCCGCGAGCTTGGCTTCCATGCCTTCCGGCGGTTTTGGTTTCATCACCTTGCCGGTCACTGGATTCTTCACCGTGCCACCATCGGGTGCGAAGTAGAAATACTCTGTACCCGCCGAGATGGGCGGCGAAAGCCCTGCTCCCTTGCGCTTCAACGGGCCAAAATATGCCGCGAACTGGTAAAAATCATCCATGCTCCATTTCTCATTCGGGTGCTGGTGACACTTGGCACATTCCAGGCGCACCCCGAGGAAGATCTGGCTGAACATGGTGGTGAGATCAGCAGGTTCACGACGGTCACGATAGATGACGGTCGGCGCGTCTTTATGTGTGCTGCCTTCCGCCGTGACGATCTCGCGCACAAACTGGTCGTAAGGTTTGTTATTTCGGAAGCTCTCTCGCACCCATTGGTCCAGCAGATAAACGCTCTTCACGCCCACGCGGTCAGGGTTGGGCCGGACGAGGTCGGTCCATTTCGTGGCCCAATGATCGCCGAAGCTTTTATCGGCCAGCAGACGCTCTATGAGCTTGCTCCGTTTGTCCGTAGCTTGGTCGGCGAGGAATTCTTTCGCTTCATCGGGTGTGGGCAGACGCCCGATGGCATCCAACGAAGCGCGCCGGATGAATTCCTCATCCGTGCAGCGGGCGGAAGGCGCGTAGCCCATCCGCTTCAGCCGCTCGTACACGAGCCGGTCAATTTCGTTGTTCACGGGCAAGTCCGCGTAAATCTTATCAGGCAGCAACCGGTTCGATGGCACCGTGATACGGGCGATGTCCACCAAGCCCATGAACCGGGCGATGATGACACCTTCACCCGCAGTCTTGCCCACGGTCACTTGGCCGTGGTGATCCACGGTGGCCATCTCCTTGTCGTTCGAATCATACTCGGCCAGCGCGGTGACATCGCGGGTGCTGCCGTCGGAATATTGCGCCAATACCAGCAGAGATTGGTTCGCTTCCTTGCGATAGCGCCGCTCCGGCGGATGCACTTTTACACCGACGAGTTCAGGTTCATCTGGATGCTCATAGACCATCCCTTGCTTGATCCATTTGGCGATGAGCTGGTATTCCGCCGAATCAGGCGTGAAGCGCTGGCCGCCTTCATGGTCCACTTGGAGCGTGGCTTTCTTCAGCAACAAACTCTCTTCGGGAAAGGCGGGAAAGACGCGGCGTCCGCGCTCTTCAAAAACGATCTCGTGGTAGTCGGCTTTCGGATCGTAGGCGAAAACAGACATCTTGAAGCCGTTTTGTCCTTCCGGCTTCGCGTGACAGCCGCCCAGACTGCAACCCGATTTGGTCAGCACCGGCAAAACATCGCGCGCGAAGCTCAGTGCCATTTCATTCGTTACGGCTTCCACGATCAAGGGCACGGAAGTGGTCACTCCGCCGACAGACATCTTGATCAGTGCTTCGCCGGCCTGCACGGGCTTCACGCGGCCATGGTCATCCACAGTTGCGACTTGGGGCTTGGTGGATTCAAATTTGGTGCGGAAGGTGACATCTATGTCGAAACCATTGGTAGAAGCGCCCGTCAGGACGAGATGATGCGCGGCTTCACCCGCCTTCAACTCCAGCTTCTCGGGATAAGCTGTGATGGCGGTAAATTCAGGCGGCGGTGGAGGTGTCGGCGGTTTGGATGCCGGACTGCAGGCAGACAACAGCCAGGCCAGGCTCAAAAAGCCCAGTAGCATCGGCCAAGTCGTTGTCTTCAATTTTTGCATCACTCTTTAGCCGGCAAACTGGCGGTCACGGTTGGTTCCGGCAGCTTCAATTCCGCCCTTTGCTTGCCGCCAGCTTCCCACACGTAAGCCGAGCCCTTGGTGCTGCCGGTATAGATGACCTTGGCATCCGGCGTCGACATCACACACAACAAAGGTGCTTCCACGGAGTTGACCTTGCGATCTTTCGCACCACCAGAGCTTTGCGTGCCCACCTGGACTTGGAAATCCGTGAATGTCCGCACCACGCCATCCTCACTGGAAGACACGAGCGTCTTGCCATCAGGCGTCCAGGCCAGTCCGGTGATCGGAAATGTATGCGTCGCGATGGCAATGACCTTTTGTTTGGTCGGCACATCCCAGACTTTAAGCTCTTTATCTGAGCCGCCGCTGGCCAGACGTGTGGCATCTTCATTAAAGGCCACCGCCAGCACATGCCCGGTATGACCTTCGAACTGGCCTTTTTCTTTGCCTGCCGGCAACTCCCAGAGCCGCACCAGTTTATCCGCGCTGCCGGTGGCCAGCAGCTTGCCATCCCGGCTGATACTGCACGCGTAGATGGTATCACTATGTGCGGTCCACTGGTGTTTCACGGAGCTGGTGGCTACCTCGATCACTTGGATCAAGCCCGCTTTGGCCGTTTCCCCGTGAGCGAGCACCAGCCACTTCCCATCCGGCGTGAAAGTTGCACTGGTGACGCGACCAGCCAGTTGATTGGTCAAAGTTGCTTTGACCGTCCACGTCTTCGTTTCCCACAGCCATACCTTTTGAAATTCTCCCGCCGCCACCAATCCACCATCCGGGCTGATGGCCAGTGACTGCACGGCATCGCGGGGACCGGTGAGTGTCTGAGTCAGCGGATGCTCATTCTTTTCCGCATCGTGGATGAACACTTTGCTGCCGCGGCCCAAGGCGAGAAGTTTGGCATCGCCGGAGAGCGCCAAGGCGAGCACGGGTTGATACAGCGAAGGCAAGGGGCCGAAATCTTCCGGCACAGGTGCGGAGCGCGGAGCATTCAAGATGGATTCATCCCAAGCTGCTCCCGCATCCACCCAGGCCCGCAAGGTGGCGATCTGCGGTTCCGCCAACTGCTTTTTGGGCGGCATGTGCGGGTCGGCATCGGGAGCGAGGGACTTGATGAGCGGGCTTTTGAGGCTGTCACCGGCGATCAAGGCGGCACCATTATCACCACCTTTGATGGCCAGTTCACGTTTATGCAGGGCCAGACCGCCTTTTTGCTTTTCAGTGTCATGGCAGGCCAAGCAGTTCTCCCGCAGCAACGTCATGGCCTTGGCCGTGTTTCGTTTCGCCACTTCTGCCTCTTCGGCGGCCAAAGCGACGTTCGCGAATTGCCAGCTCAACGCCAGCAACAAGACGCAAAAACGATGCATGCTAAATAATTGGATGTCATTGCCTGTCAGGATATTCAAACGGATTCACTGCCCGACCTGCAAATATTCAGGGATGGCCGGAGCATGATCACCTTGCCGTCCGCAGATACTGGATCAAATCCGCCAGTTCCTGCGCGCTCATGCCCGCCTCCAGCCCTTCCGGCATCAGCGAAAGATTCGAGCCCCGCAGGCTCGC
>CAZRGY010000117.1:0-10066 GCA_964599715.1 uncultured Verrucomicrobiota bacterium
AGTTGGCATGGCATCTTTAGAGGAACTTGGAATAATCGAGAAATGGATAACTACCATCATGGAAGCGGCGGAAAAAGAGAGGGCAATCGTCCCGCCAAAGGAACCGAAAGCAAGCGATGAACGGCCCAAGCCTCCCTCAGAGAGACCCGCTTTGAAAGAGGATGATGATGAAAGGGTAACCAAGGTGTTCAAAGTTGACCCGGATTCGACGGTGAACGGGTTCCGGGAGATGATGAAGAAGAGCGGGTTTGCCTCGACGAATCTGCAGGAGATGATGCGGGAGTTCATCTTCCGGGCTGGGGTGAAGCTGAGTGCGGATGGTACAAATGGATCGGTTATTTTTCTCAACGAACGGACCGGGGTCTTGCTGGCGCGGGCGAAGCCGCAGGAGATGCAGATCATTGAATCGGCCATCGAGGTGCTGAACCGTATTCCGCCGCAGGTCCTGATCGAGGCGCAGTATATCGAGGTGCCGGAGAAGGTGGCGGAGGAGATGGGGTTGAAGTGGTTCGCAAACGGGTTGCCGCCAGATGAAAGCCGACCGGTGGTGCCGCTGCGGACGGCATCGATAAACAGCAATTATCTCGGCATCCATGTCGATTCTCCAAAAGTCCCCAATCACGTGAGCGTGCTGTCACCGGCGCAAGCGAAAGAGTTGCAGGCAAGATTGGAAAAAGCACCGGGAATAAAACGGTTGAGCGCGCCGAGGGTGACGACGGCGAACAAGTTGCAGGCCCAGATATCCGTGGTGGACATAGCGACGGTGGTCGTGGGACGAACGAACCGCCTAGTGAAGATGGGGCCGATGCTGGATGTGATACCGAGCGTATTTCCGGATGGGAAATCGATGAGGCTGGACTGGGTGTTTTCTCTGACGGAATTTTTCGGTTATGACAAGCCGGAGAAGAAAGGCGAGTTGCCTGAGCCTCAAGTGAGGAGACGGCAGGTGTCCAACCAGAATGTGATCCAAGATGGTTACACGCTGGTGGCCGGGTGTGGTATGGCCGATGTCGAAGTAAAGACGGAGGGGAAGAAGGGGTGGTTTCGAAGCAAAAATCCCAAGACAGAGAAGAAGATGCTGCTGATATTGATGAAGGTGAACTTGATCGATCCGGCGGGGAACCTGGTGAACCCGGGTAAGTGAACGACGGGAGTGAAGGATCTGGTATGGGACCGGGTGGAACCGGTCCTTACCGAGATGAATTGGCAAGTCGCGAGGTGGTCGGCCTTCAGAGCCGGTTTTGTGAATTTCTGCTAATTATTTTCTGAGAATTTTCGGTTTGATGGCTGTTTTTGGATGTAACCTGTTTTCCTTCAGTAGGTTAAGATTAAGTAAAATATTTTCTTTTAGAGGGGACCATGGACAGCGGTTGTCCTAGGTCCCCTTTTATGATGGGGGCATGAAGATAGGAGAAGGAGGAAAGGGATGAATGGGGGAACCTCACAAACATCCAACTCCCAACATCGAACATCGAGTGGGGGGAGAATGAGGTAATAGGGGAATCGAGGATGACGACGAGGACGCCCCGACCTTACATTGCGGGGTTTAGGGCAAGGAGGAATAGGAGGTAGAGAGGATATGGGAGGATTGGCTTACAGTTCGGTGGTGGTTGACAAGGGAGGGTTCCAGGCTTACACCGGTAGCACTTCGCTGCTGCTCCTACGGAGCTTCCTACGTGGCGGAGCGGGGGCCGGAGGGCCCCCTCCTTTTTCTTTTCATGCTCGGCTTACCATCTCAATAGACGGACAGAGAATCGGTCGAGCAAAAGCCTCCTCTCCCCGACCCTCTCCCCCGATAACGGGAGAGAGGGAGGTGGAAACAGTGGTTTCAAATCACAGTTTAAGGTTGCGCGGTAGGCTGGCTGAATTCTTCCCGCTATCTTTATACGCTTGTCATATCGTTGCTACGTGGCGGAAACTTCGCGCACGGCAACGTTTCTGCTTATTCGCGTCTATGCCAATTTTGATTTTAATGCTGTTTTTCTGCTCCGGCGCCACGGCGCTGGTGTATGAGGTGGTGTGGTCGAAGTATCTGGCGCTGATCTTCGGCAGCACGGTTTACGCGCAGACGGTGGTGCTGGCGGTGTTCATGGGCGGTCTGGCCTTGGGCAACCGTCTCTTTGGCCGCTGGGCGGACCGGCAACGGCAGCCGCTGGCGACGTATGGGTATCTGGAGATGGCGATCGGCATCTACGCGTTTTTCTTCGATTTCCTGCACGGGCTGGCGGACAAGGTTTTCGTGGGCGTGGGCACGGGGATCATGGAGCAGACGTTTTTGTTGCTGTTGTGGAAGGGCCTGTTGGCGACGGCATTACTCATCCTGCCCACGGTGATGATGGGCGGCACGCTGCCGCTGGTGGCGGCTTGGCTGCAACGGAATGAGGCGGATGCGAGCCGGGTCTCGGCGCGATTTTATTCCATCAACAGTCTGGGGGCGGTGACGGGTTCGTTGCTGGCCGGGTTCTTCCTGGTGCAGGGATTGGGCCTGGTGGCGACCTTGCAAGCGGCGGCGCTGGTGAATCTGTTCATCGGCGGTGCGGCCATCGTGATCGCGCGTCAAGCGGGCAAGGAGGAGGAGATGGGCAAGGTGGCGACAGCGAGTGAGCCGGTGGCCGAGGTGAATGAGGCAGGAACCGAAGGGACGGCGGGCAAGGATCAATTCAAACTGGCGGTGCTGTTGGTGTCACTGACAGGTGGGGTCTCGATGGGGCTGGAAGTGCTGGCGGCGCGTTCGCTGGTGCTGATCTTTGGGGCGTCGTTGCAATCCTTTGCACTAGTGTTGGTGGCGTTCATCTTGGGTATCGGGTTTGGTGCGGGCTGGGTAGCGTCGCCGAAGTACAAATGGGTGAAGCGGGAATTGACGACGATCGTGCTGCTGCTGGCGGCGGCGTTGTGGATCGGGTTTTTCATCTGGAGCGCAGAGGGCTGGGTGAACGTGTATCGCGAATTGCGCACGGCGGTGGCGCGAACGGTGACCGGTTATGATCTGCAATTGTTCCTGAATGTGGTGATCGCGATCATCGTGCTGGGGGTCCCGGCAGCCATGCTGGGAGCGGTGTTGCCGCTATGGATACGCGCGGTGAAAAGCGGCAAGGACGGGCTGGCGGAACATGTGGGGCGCTTGCTGACGTGGAACACCGTTGGTGCCGTCGTGGGCGTGCTGCTCACGGGCTTTATCCTGATGCCGGTGTTCGGGGTGCGCGCAGCGTTTGGAATTCTGGCACTGGCGTTGTGCGGTGGCGGTATCGCAGTGGCTTTGAAGTTCCGGCTGCAAACGGCGTTCATGTCGGCGTGTGTGGTCGGTGGTTTCTTGCTGTTCACGATGGTGACCGGTGGGGAAGCGTGGCAGCACGTGATGAGTTCCGGCGTGTTCCGATTGCGCGAGACGGTGGTGGATCACACCTATCTGCCGCGGCGCAAGCAGGAGGTGAAGATCATCTATTACAAAGATGCCCCGGATGCGACGGTCTCCGTGGAGAGCGTGGTGCGTGAGGGTGAGGAGCGGATATCGCTGCGCATCAATGGCAAGACGGATGCCTCGAGCCACGGCGATCTCTCCACGCAATTACTGCTGGGGCATCTCGGACTGCTGGCGCGTCCGGAGGCGGAGAATATGTTCATCCTCGGTCTGGGCAGTGGCATCACGGCGAGCGCAGCTTTGGCGCATCCCAATGTGAAGGAGATCGTGGTGGCGGAGAACTGCAAGCCGGTGGTGGAATCGGCGGCGCTGTTCGGGAAATGGAATCGCGAGGTGTTGAAAGACCCGAAGGTGAAGGTGGTGTTCGAAGATGCGCGCACCGTGCTCAAGCTGGGGCAGAAGAATTATGATGTGATCGTTTGCGAGCCATCGAATCCGTGGGTGGCGGGAGTGGGCAGTGTGTTTAGCCGGGAATTCTATCAACTGGCGGCGAGTCACTTGAAGCAGGATGGCGTGGTGGTGCAGTGGTTCCACGTGTACGAGATGCATGATGGCGTGGTGGACCTGGTGGTGAAGACGTTTTCCACCGTATTCCCGAACATGGAGATATGGGATCCAGGTCAGGGTGATTTTATCATGATCGGCTCGCCGCATCCGTGGTCGATGAAGCTGGAGGATATCCGTAAAGCGATGGGGCGGCCGCTGGTGAAAGAGGACTTCGCGAAGATCGGGCTCACGAAACCGGAGCAGGTATTCTTTCGACAACTGGCATCGGCGCGGACGGCCTTTGCGATACCTGATGGCACAGCAGTGCAATCGGATGCTTTCCCGGTGCTGGAGTATGAGGCGCCGCGCGCGTTCTTCCTGGGACATCGAGCTGAGGATTTCTTGAGATTCGATGAACGCACCTGGCAGAGCCCGCTGGCGAGTGCAGAGAAACAACGGATTCTCGGTAGCCTGACGACGGCTGAACTGGAAGAGATGTGCAAGGAATACAAATCGGTGAATCCGGACCTGAACAGCTACCTGAAGCAACGCTTCTCGGCGGGAACGAATGAGACGAGGGTGCCGGTGTTCGCGGAGAGCAACCCGATGCCGTTCATTTTCCAGAATTATGTCGGGTATGACAAACTGCCTAACTTGCCATCCGAAGTGACGCCGGCGGAGCAGACGATGTTGACGGCGGAATCTCTCATCTACACCGCTCCGGAGAAGTGGCGTGAAGGGGTGGAGATGATCGAGGGCAAATTGAACGAGTTGGGGGCCAAGACGACGCGTGAGCCGTTGAAGTGGAAGCCAGATCATTTCCTTGGGGTGGCAGTAAGGACGGCGCTGGCGAATCGGGATTTCGCGCTGGCGCAGCGGCTTTTGGAATTGGAGAAGTACGTGGAGGAGACGCGGGAACTGCGTTACCTGAAACGGATCGTGATGGCGGTGGCTCCGCCTCAGGCCCAGGCAACGTCACCGACGTCACTTGTGGTTCCACCGATCGGGAAGTAGGATGGAGGGATTGTGGATCCAGTATTATTTCAGATAGGTAAATTGACAGTCAGTTGGTACGGGACCTTGGTGGCGCTGGGGTTCATTGCCGCGCTGTGGACGGCCAGCAAACGGGCCCCTTTGGCGGGCGTGTCGCCGGATAAGGTGGCGGACGTGGGGCCGTGGTTGATCATCGGCACATTGATCGGGGCACGGCTGGTGTATGTGGTGTCGTATCCGCAAGACTTCAAGGATGTGCCCTTCTGGCATATGTTCGCCATCTGGAAGGGCGGGTTGGTTTTTTACGGCGGATTATTTGGAGCATCCGGCGCCTGTATCCTGTTCAGCTATATCAACAAGATCCCGTTGTGGCGGTTCGCGGATGTGCTGGCTCCCAGTGTGGCACTAGGACATGCGATCGGCCGGTTGGGATGTCTGATGAACGGCTGCTGCTATGGGCAGGCGTGCGCCTTGCCGTGGGCGATCAAGTTTCCGGTGGGACACCGGACGCACCCGGCGGGCGAGGAAGCGATACCGGTGCATCCGACCCAGATCTATGAAGCGTTGCTGAATTTCGGGCTCTATTTCGGGCTGGTGTGGTTTTTCCGTAAACGCAGAAAGTTTCAGGGACAGGTGTTCGCCTTCTATCTGATGGGGTATGCCATTGTACGTTCGACGGTGGAGATGTTCCGGGGCGATTATCCCAAAGATTATTATGTGGGTGGCTGGATCACCCCGGCGCACAAAGTGAGCATCGTCATTTTCCTGGCGGGTATCGCCCTGTATGCTTGGCAGCGCGTGAATCCGGCAGCGCAATTGAAAGAGGAGAAAAAGCAGAGTGCTTAGGGTATGGCCGACCGGATGGAACAGATCGTAGTGGAAAAGTCGCTGCCGAAGGAACGGCTGGATGTGTTTTTGCGCGAGCAATTCCCGATGGTATCGCGCGGCTATCTACAGAAACTCATCGAAGATGGCGACATCAAGGTCAATGGTCTGAAGGTGAAGGCGACCCATGCACCAAAGGCGGGTGAGGTGGTGGATGTCCGCTGGCCAGAGGCGCGCTCGGCAGAAGCAAAGCCGGAGGATATCCCGCTGGAGGTGTTGTTTGAGGATGAAGATTTGATCGTGCTCAACAAACCGCCGGGCTTGGTAGTGCATCCTTCCAACGGACATGAAGAACACACGTTGGTGAACGCCTTGCTGCATCATTGCGCGGGGCAGTTGAGCGGCATCGGCGGGGTGGCGCGTCCGGGTATCGTTCACCGGCTCGATAAGGATACGAGCGGCTGTCTGGTCGTGGCGAAGAATGATGTGACGCACGTGGGCTTGCAGGACCAGTTCAAGAATCGTTCGCTCGACAAGATTTACCACGCACTGGTGTGTAGTGTGATTCCGCGTGATGGCGGTGAGATACGGGCAGCGATTGCACGGCACCCGACTCATCGCAAGCGCATGGCGGCGCTGGATGATGGCGATGGCCGGGAGTCATGGACGACTTACCGGGTGCTGGAGCGCATGTCAGTGGCGACGTTAGTGGAGAATGAATTACACACGGGCCGCACGCATCAGATCCGCGTGCACATGGAATATTTGGGGCATCCGGTGATCGGGGATGAGATCTACGGGAAGAAAAAGAATGCGCGTTTGAAGGAGTTGACGGGATATACGGCCCCGCGCCAGATGTTACACGCAAGCAAATTGGAGTTCGTGCATCCAAAGACGAAGAAAAAGGTCCAATGTCAGGCGCCATGGCCGGAGGATTTTCAGAAGGCGCTGACTATTTTGAGAGGGAAGTGAGGCGTGTGAGAAACAGGTAGGAGGAGTGACTGGTTTCAAGCGTATCGGTCTGGAGAGAGCAGAGCCAAGTCGTGAGATGTGTGTTCGTTAGTTAGGATCTCGGTAACTAGCCTCCCAGTGATTGGGCCTAAACTGAGGCCCATCATCGCATGGCCCGTGGCAATCGTCAGGTTCGAATTATTCCCAGTGCGCCCCAAGTAAGGGAGTCCATCAGGTGAGCAAGGCCGCAGGCCGCACCAAGGCTTGATACCAGTGAAATCGTTTTCCCCGAATTCAGGGAAATACTTGGGAGCTGACTTGATGATGCCGCGCACACGTGTCGGATTGATATCCTGATTCAAACCGGCGATTTCCATCGTGCCGCCAAAACGCAACGTATCACCCATCGGTGTGACAGCAATGCGAGCCTCGGTGAGAATGGAACACAACCCAGGCAATTGCCGGGGTTTCGAGAGCGTCAAACTGTAGCCTTTGCCAGCTTGCATCGGCAGATTCAAAGAGAGTTGTTGCGCCAATTCACCGGACCAAGAACCGCCACACAACACGAACTCATCTGCCTTGAGTTCACCATTGGCTAAATGGAGGTGAGTGATCCGACTGTCTTGTCGGGAAATCCTTAGGACTTCTTCGTTCCAGCGAAACTTCACCCCCAAGACATCGCACTGTTGCTTGAGCGAAGCCATCAGGCGATTCGGCGAGAGGTGGCAGTCTTTCGGGTAATATACGGAGCCGGTAACATCCATGGTGACACCGGTATCCCGCTCGGCAGTTTGTTTGGCATCGAGCACTTCGGCGGGGACGCCCAGCTTGTTGGCGTGTGCAGCTTGGTGTGCTTCCTCTTCGAGTGTTTGCTCCGTTTTGCAGAGCATCAGCAGTCCCTTCCGCGTCAGGCCAAAATCAACGGAAGGCAAAGCAGCCAGCTCCTCATAACAGGCGCGACTGGCGAGATTGAGATCACGCAGCAGTGGAGCCGAGCGATCTACGTGAGCTGCGGTGGCTGCTTGCCAAAACTTAAATCCCCAATCCAGCAAACCTGCATCCAGCCGGGGCTTGATGTAGAAAGGTGATTCGGGATTCCACATCCATTTCAGGCCCAGTGCCACCATTCCAGGGGCGGCCAATGGGACGAAGTGGCTGGGGACGATCATGCCGGCATTGCCGAAGGAGCAGCCATCCCGATTCTCGGAGTCTCGATCGATCACCGTCACCTGATGCCCGCGCTTGGCCGCATAGTAAGCGCTGCACAAGCCAATGATGCCCGCGCCAATGATGACAACGCGTTTGCTCATTGCTTGGATTTGAGCCACGCATCCACGCGGGCTTCTAGAATCTCCAGCGGCATCGCACCGCCAAGCAGGATGACATCGTGAAATTCCTTCACATCGAATTTGTCGCCAAGCTTACTTTTAGCGCGGGCACGCAGTTCCTTGATCTTCAATTCACCGATCTTGTAGGCGAGCGCCTGGCCGGGCCAGGAGATGTAACGGTCAATCTCATTCACGATGTCCTGTTCGGCTTTGGGTGCGTTATCGCGGAAGAAGGCGATGGCACGATCGCGGTCCCATTTCAGGGAGTGGATACCGGTATCTACTACCAACCGGACCGCGCGCCACATCTCATAGGTGAGTTGGCCCATTTTGGAGTAGGGATCATCATAGAGGCCCAGCTCATCGCCGAGGGATTCGGCGTAAAGGCCCCAGCCCTCGATATAAGCAGTGTAGCCACCATGACGACGAAAGTTGGGCAACTCGCCTTGTTCCTGGGCGAGTGCAATCTGGAAGTGATGGCCGGGTACCGCCTCGTGCAGCGAAAGTGCCATCATCTCCCAGCGTGGACGGCTTTCCGGCTGGTAGAGATTCACGAAATAAGTGCCAGCACGGGAACCGTCAGCCGCCGGGCCGCGGTAATAGGCAGTGGTGGTGTCTGGGGCGATTTTGGCAGGGATGGCTTCGACCCCATACGGACTGCGCGGCAGGGTGCGGAATAGTCTGACCATCAAAGGGTCGATCCGCTTGGCGGTGTAGGCGTATTCCATGAACAGTTGCTGTGGCGTGTCGCAGAAGAACTGTTTGTCCGTGCGCAGAAAAGTGAAGTATTCCTGCAAGCTGCCTTTGAACCCGGCTTTGGCCTTGGCCTTCTCCATCTCACCGCGGATGCGGGAGACTTCGCTCAGACCGATGTTATGGATCTGTTCGGGTGTAAGGCTGGTGGTAGTGAACAGTCGGGCGACATGGGCGTAGCGTGCCTGCCCATCGGGCAAACGCCAGGCGCCAACACCATCAAGACACGCGGGTAGATACTCATCGTTGAAAAATTTGGCGAACTTCTCGTAAGCAGGCAGAACGGAATCGCGAATGGCAGACTGGGCGGCCGTGGCCAATCGTGTGCGATCACTCGCCGGCACAGATGAATGGAAATCCCGAAATGGTTTGTAAAAGGGGCTTTGTTCCGGTTGCTTGACGCGCTGTTTCTCGATCTGATTGGGCACGCGCTGCATCGTGATCTTTGGCTGAACGATGCCTTTGAGAATGCCTTCCTTCATCAGGTCGATAGTCTGATCCATCAAGCGGCCAAAACCACGTAGCCGTAATATCCAGTCCTCGTAATCCTTTACGGTTTCAAAACGCAACGCATCGGCGAGTTCATCCTGCGTCTGGATGCCGCCTCGTTGATTGACGGGCATCAAGAAGTCACTGAAACGGAAGCCGGACAGATCCATTTCCAACCGCCAACGGTAGAGGTCGTAGTTGAGCTGGTCGGCGGAAGAAAGTTTGTTGCGCTCAATGGCGAGCAACCGGGCTGAGACCTCCAACTGATGACGGTGCTCCCGATCGATGGCAGTGAGACTGATGTCAGGCCAGCGATCATTGTAACGGCGGTCCCCGAGATAGGATGCAGTCGTCGGGCCGGTTTGCATCGAGTGCTCCCACTCCTTGTCGAAGAGGTCATGCAACTTCGCAGCTTCGCCGGTGCGTTTTACCGGTTCGGCGGCGGCCGCGCCAAGGCCGAGGACGCAAACCGCGATCAACACAAGTGCTTTCATGCCTTGATACCCCAGCAAAACGGGTCGCTTTCATCAAGCAGCAAGGTGCCTTCGGCCATGACATGCGCGCTTCCGGAGATGCTGGGAATGATTTTCCCTTGGGCTTTATCCAGCCAGTTATAACGGCCTGTGAAGCGGCTGCCGATGATGCTCTCTTGTACCATGGCCTCTCCTTCTGCCAAGTGACCGTCTGCGGCCAAGCAGGCGAGACGTGCGCTGGTGCCAGTTCCGCACGGAGAGCGGTCGTAGGCTTTGCCGGGGCAGAGGACGAAGTTTTGCGAATGTGCGTCACTTGATTTGGGTGGTCCTAGCAGGACGATATGATCCAC
>CAZRGY010000118.1:0-10038 GCA_964599715.1 uncultured Verrucomicrobiota bacterium
TAAGCCGTCGCGCCCGGTGATCTTCTTGAAATTCTCCCGATCCAAGGAATCCAAGCTGAAGCTCACCCGCTTCAACCCGGCATCACGCAAAGCTTGTGCCTTGCCCTGAAATTGAAATCCGTTCGTAGTGATCGCGATATCCTTTATCCCGGGCGTGGCCGCCACCCCGGCGATCAATCGCTCCACTCCCCTGCGCAAGAGCGGCTCGCCTCCGGTGATACGGATTTTATCGATACCCAGTTCGGCGAAAACCTTCACCACGCGCTCAATCTCTTCCAGCGTGAGTATCTGCGCCTTGGGCTTCCAGTTCAGCGCGATGGGCTTGACCGGATTAGGGTTCTTGAGGATGTCGAACTTGGAGCGATAAAAGTTCGCTGCCTCTTCCGTCTCGGGCAGACAGTAGAGGCAGCGAAAGTTGCAGCGATCAGTGATACTGACCCGGAGGTCCCGCATCACCCGGCCAAAGGAATCGATGAGCGGCTTGCTTTGGCTCATTTCGGCGCCGTAGGCGCATTGGTCGGTGAATTCACCTTCACACCGCCATCACTCTTGATCTCCACATCCAGGCTCGGGGCACCCTCGCCACCCTTGTCTTTGCTCGGCGGCTTCACGAAGCCGTCTTGCATCAACTGGCCACCCTTGCGGATATCGCCCGCGCCATAGATACCGCGGCGGATCCATTCCAAGCGGCGCTGGATGTTCAGTTCTTCCTTCAATTGCGAGATCTGCTCACGCAGGAAAGTCAGGTCAGCCATCTGGCGTTCCAGTTCCGCCTTCTCGGATTGCAGGCGCTTCAGTTCTTTCAGCAGAAATTCTTTGTCACCCACAGCAGCCGAAAGCTTCTGCTGCGTCTCGGCGATATTCTTCTCGAGTCCTTGGATGGAGGTGTTGAGCTTGCTCATCTTCTCCGTCAATTGGTCCCGGTTCGTCTCCAACTCGGCGATCTGGGCGTCGCGCTTGGCGATCTCCTGACGGGCAGTCTCGGCCGCCTGTTGTGCCCGGCGCTTGGCCTCCTCGCTCTCTTCCACGGTCTGCTTCAACTGGGCCGCCGTCTTGGAGAGATCGTTGCTCGTCTTCGCCAGGTCCGTCGAGGTGCGGGTCAGGTTGTTGGAGAGCGTCAAGGTTTCCTGGGTCAGGTTCTGCACCGTGGAATCCAATTGCTCGTTCACCTTCTTCTGGCTTTCCAGCTCTCCGCGGATCTTGACGATCTCGCTGGACTTGTCCTGGATGACCTGCTCGTTCTCCATCTTCATCTTGGCAGCCACCGTCTTATCGCGACGCCACGAGAGAGCCAACAACCCGCAGGCTACCACCAGAAAAATAATCACTACTTTCGACTTCATAAGTTCAGTTTGCTTTCGGTTGTCAAATTTGTAAAGGCATGCGTGCAACTTGCTTGCCACCCGTCACCTTGTTGGGCCTGTTTTGGCCAAATTCAGGCCCCCCACCTTGGCCAGCACACCCCATGCCGCTTGCATCCTTGCCAGTCAGACTTAGATTGGCTGCATGGATTTGCCCGCAGAACTGGGTATCATGGTGCTGCCGAACGCCACGCTGTTCCCCCACACCATCCTGCCCCTATACATTTTCGAGCCCCGCTACCGGGCCATGCTGGCGGATGCCCTGGCCTCGCACCGGCTCTTTTCCGTGGCGCTCCAGCGCCCGGACCGCACCCGGGAAACCCCTTCCGAGATCGCCGGCGTCGGCATCATCCGCGCATCCGTCCAGAATAAAGACGGAACATCGCAGATGATTGTTCAAGGAATGACAAGGATTCGGTTGGGCAAGCTCGTCCAGTCCAAGCCTTACCGCGTCCACGAAATCGAGCTTTTCAAGCCAAAACGCAGCAAACCGGAGGTAGCAGAAGCCTTGATGTGCAAATCCCGGGAACTGGTAAAAATAATTTTTGATGAAGGCCTCTACCCGGGGGCCGAGCTGCTCAAGAAGCTCCCCGCCAGTGAATGTGACGCCTCCATCAACGCCCAAGCCACGGATTCCTACCAGCATTTCCTCCGCCAGATCGAGCGCTTGGAAGATCCCGAGATTTTTGTCGATGCCGTGGGTGGCACCCTGCTGACCAGCCCGGCCGAACGGCAGGTCCTTTTGGAGACACCTGAGATCGAGGGAAGGTTGAAACACCTCGTGCATTTCCTGCTCGCCGTCATCGATCGCGCCCGAAATACTGGCCCGAAATGAAATTTTCTTTTCCGTCAGATGAATCGTTGGATCAGGCCTCGCGCGACGAGATCATGTCCCATCTCTTCACCGGCCTCGTCCTCCAGCATTCCCAACTGGCCATGATGATGCTTGGCCGGGTGGCCGATCCTGATACGGGCGCGACCCCGCCCAAGGACTTGGAATCCGCCAAGATGTTCATCGATCTGCTGGAGATGCTGGAATTCAAGACCCGCGGCAACCTTACCCCCAGCGATGCAGCCTTGTTGAAAGAGCACATCGAACTGACCCGCAAGGCCTTTGCTGAAGAGCTCGATGAGCATGTTGAGATCACGGGTGGCAATGATTAGCTCTGCAAACCCGCCCTTGCAGAAGAGCCCCTGACCTGCTTCATTACCTGTCCGGCTGTCGCGGAAAACCAGCCGGAGGCGTTGCAAAACGTCCCAATTAAAACCGCACATGACAGATCAACTGCCATTTCAAACTTTTGCCCGTCGCCTTCGCGACGCGATTTCCCGCGCCTCCAGCCAGCCTGACTCCTTGGGCGAGAACGAGTTCCAATCGCTGGCATTAGAGTTATTTCGACTCCAATACGACCATATCGCTCCCTATCGCAGCTTGTGCGACCGCCGTCGCAAGACACCCGCTACCGTCACCGACTGGAAAGATATCCCCGCCCTGCCCACTTCCGCCTTTAAGGACTTGGAACTGAGCAGTTTGCCTGTTTCCGAGCGCACAACCATTTTCCACTCCAGCGGCACCACTGAGCAACGCCCCAGCCGCCATTTCCACAGTGCGGAGTCCTTGGCTGTTTACGAAGCCTCCCTGCTACCTTGGTTTCAGAGCCATGTCGTTCCTGCGCCTCAAGCGCGCTTGCGATGGATTGCCCTAACTCCCCCGCCCACCGCCTGCCCTCACTCCTCGCTCATCCATATGTTCGAGGCCGTGCAAAAGGCATTCGCTTCGGGCGAAACGCAATTCTTTGGCGAGCTCTCAGCCGACAGCACTTGGGAAATCCGTTTCCCTGAAGTTTTCGCCACTTTGGAACAGGCCATCACCTCTCAGCAACCGGTCATACTCCTCGGTACCGCCTTTCTCTTCGTGCATCTCTTGGATGAATTGGAGGAACGCGGACTCACTTACCTATTGCCGCCCGGTTCACGCCTGATGGAGACCGGCGGCTACAAAGGCCGCTCACGCGAATTGCCCAAAGCCGAGTTGCACCGTCTCCTCTCGCAACGCCTTGGTCTGCCAGATGAAACCATCCTCTGCGAATACGGCATGAGTGAGCTCAGCTCCCAAGCCTACGACCGGATTTGCTTTGATGCGCCACCTCGCCGGTTTCAATTTCCCCCTTGGGCACGCGTAGTGATCGTCTCTCCTGAAACAGGTGCAGAAGTGACAGTGGGTGGAACTGGTCTCGTTCGCATTCACGATCTCGCGAATGTCTGGTCAATCGCCGCTGTGCAAACGGAAGACCTCGCCATCCGTCACGAGGACGGTTTTGAATTGCTCGGTCGTGCTGCCAAGGCCGAACCACGCGGTTGTTCGCTCATGGCTGGATGATGTGCTATAAATAACGCCTTTGAAATGAGTTCAAACACTGACCACCGTTCCCGCACGCTGTTCCTCGGCGCGGTCCTGCATGCCTTTACGCATGTCTATCAGGTCGCCTTGCTGCCGTTGTATTTCCTCATCCGCGATGACCTTGAACTGACCGGTGTCGGCCAGTCCACTTCACTGGTCACCGTGATGATGATCGCCTACTTCGTCCCCAGCTACTTCGCTGGTATCTTGGCGGACAAGTTCAGCAAAAAACATCTGCTGGCCATAGGGCTCGCGATCAACGGGCTTGGCTTTATCGGACTGGCGGAATCTGGGAGCTACCACATGGCACTTGTCTCTGTGGTGATCGCCGGCCTGGGTGGCAGTCTGTTCCATCCCGCGGCCACATCCCTCATTGCGCGGCTCTACCCCACCGGAACCGGACGCGCTTTGGGTCTGTTGGGCATCGGGGCAGCGGTCGGCTTTCTCATCGGTCCCATCTATGCCGGTTGGCGGGCGAACATGCTGGAGCCGATGATCGGTCCTTCTGCCTGGCGCACACCCGTCTTCGAACTCGGTCTGGCCGGTCTCATCATGTCCGCGATTTTTCATCGTTATGCCGCCGAGGATAAAGTGGCCGCACACGCAGATGACTCCTCGAAACCAGTAGTCCCCATGTTTCCCACGCCAGCGCTTTGGGTGCTTTTTCTATGTGCTGCCTTTTTCTTCAGCCTCCGGGATTTCACCGGCTTCGGCATGGGCAGCCTCGGCTCGCTCTTTCTGCAAAAGGCGCACGGCTTTGATACCAAACTCACAGGCAGCACTTTGAGCGTCATCTTTTTGGCGGCGAGTATCAGCACGCCCATGTTCGGTGGTCTAAGTGATCGGGGGCGTATCCGTTGGACCTTATTGGTGCTGGGTGTCGCCGCTGTCTTGGTTTTTGTTTTCCCTCACTTCCCGGCCGAGTGGGCCTTTGCCCCCTACTTCGTTTACGGATTCTTCTTCATGGGCAGTTATCCCATGGTCGAAGCCGCGCTCATGGAAGCTGTGCCGGATGACGTGCGTGGCCGGGTGTTTGGTGTCTTCATCACCATCGGTGGTGGTCTCGGCAGCTTGGCCCCATGGATACTGGGTGAGTGGGTGAAAAACCTGGGTGAACCAGCAGTCGGAAATCCCGCTGCCTTCTATCCGATCTATGGAGCGTTAACGGTTATTTTGCTGCTATCGCTCATTGGCCTACCCTTCCTTCACGCTATCCGCAAACGCGAGCACGAACTGGAGAAGCATCCTGAACCTCCGGCTGATGCGGTGAAAACTACCTGAGGAAAACTGCATGAACCTGCCCAACTACTTCCTCGCTGACCTGCCACCCGAAGCATCCCTCACCGGACCGCTCATCGCGGAGGCGTGCCAGACGATGAAGCGGAACCGGGTGCAATTTCTCGCGCAGCGTTCCACCTCGGCCATCATTCGCTCCCTCTGCATCGTGGCGGAGAGCTGGCAGAAGAAGACCAACCTTTTTCGCCTCTACGCCTTGGAAGAAGGGCCGAAACAGACCGGCTTCTCGCGCGAGACCCTTGAGCGCGGCATCGATGATTTCTTCAGTCAAATCACCGAGGAGAATCTCGAATTGTTGGTGGCGCAGGAACTTGGGCACGCGAAGCGGCTTGACACCTTCTCTGCCGGCAAGGAAGAACGCATCGGCGACCGCACCTCCATGGTCACCGGCCCCGACCTGCTGGTCCACATCGCCGCTGGCAACCTGCCGAATCCTGCTTGGATGAGCCTCATCCTGGGTTTGCTGACCCGCTCGGCGCAGTTCATGAAATGCGCCCGTGGCGCCTCTTTTCTCCCACGCCTCTTTGCCCACTCGCTTTACGAAGAAGATTCCAAGCTGGGTGCTTGTATCGAACTCGCCGAATGGGCTGGCGGTGAAAGTGAATTGGAGAACGCCCTCTTTGCCGAAGCGGATTGCGTCACGGCCACCGGCTCGGATGAAACCCTCGCCGCCATCCGTTCACGCCTGCCAGTCCGCGTGCGTTTTCTCGGTTACGGCCATCGCGTCAGCTTCGGTTACGTCTCCCGTGAGATGATGATCGAGCGCAGCCTGCCCAAGTTGGTGAAGGCCGCCACCGAAGACATCATCGCGTGGAATCAACTCGGCTGCCTCAGCCCGCATGTCATCTATGTGGAACACGGCGGCCAGCTTGAACCCGCCCTCTTCGCTGCCAAGCTCGCCGAGGAACTGGCCGCCCGTGAAACCGCTGAACCACGCGGACCGCTCGATACGAATAGCGCCGCGGCCATCCAGACCCGCCGCGCCTTCTACGAAGTCCGTGCCGCGCATCTGCCGGATACCCAGCTCTGGTGCAGCGAGAACTCGACAGCTTGGACTGTCATCTTCGAGAACGAGACCGGTTTCCAGCACTCCTGCCTGAACCGGTTCATCTACGTGAAGCAGCTCATGGATCAGGAAGAGCTGCTACGCCATCTGGAGCCGTTGCGTCATCAGATTTCCACGGTCGGTCTGGCCGCGACGGATGAGACGGCGCCCAAGTTGGCCACCCGTTTTGCCCAATGGGGCATCACCCGCATCTGCCCGCTTGGCCGGATGCAAAAACCGCCGCTCACCTGGCGCCATGACGGCCGGCCGGCCCTCAATGACCTCGTGACCTGGACTGATTGGGAGAAAGATTCTGTATGAAAATGGACCTGCGCCGCACGTTTCAATTCGAAGCCGCCCACCTCCTGCCACACCTGCCGGAGTCGCACAAATGCCGCCGCCTGCACGGCCACAGCTTTCAGGTGGAGATCGTCGTCACTGGTGAAGTCGATCCCGCCTTCGGCTGGGTGATGGACTACGCCGATGTGAAGGCCGCCTTCAAACCGCTCTGGGAACGCCTCGACCACTATTACCTGAACGAAGTCAAAGGCCTCGAAAACCCGACCAGCGAAAACCTCGCCATCTGGATCTGGAACGAACTG
This sequence comes from uncultured Verrucomicrobiota bacterium, assembly GCA_964599715.1. Lineage (GTDB taxonomy): Bacteria > Verrucomicrobiota > Verrucomicrobiia > Limisphaerales > JAEYXS01 > JAEYXS01. The sequence goes on from CAZRGY010000118.1 coordinate 6,706, forward strand.
AAACCACGCCTGCCCTTGCTGAGTGAAGTGGTAGTAGCGGAAACATGCACCGCGAAATGCGTGTATCGCGGACCACAATCATAGACTCATGCCGAATGAAAATCGCCCGGCTCAACGGTAAAGGTGAGATCTTTCACAGCCTGCAAGGTGAAGGTCGCAGCCTCGGTGTGCCCAGCGTTTTCATCCGCTCCTCGCTCTGTAATCTCCACTGCATCTGGTGCGATACCGATTACACATGGAACTGGACGGGCACGCCCTTCAAGCACCGGCGCGATTCCCAACCCGGCTATCAGAAGTTCCGCAAGGAAGACCAGATCATCGAGCTTACCCCGGCGGAAATCGTCGCCGAAGTCAGCCAATACCCCAGCCGTAACATTGTGCTCACCGGTGGCGAGCCGATGCTCCACCAAGCCGACTGGATCCAGATCATCGACGGTTTGCGCGCCATTGATCCTAGCTACACGGTGGAGATCGAGACCAACGGCACCATCCTCCCCGAACCCGAGTTGGATGCCCGCCTCACGCAATACAACGTCTCCCCCAAGCTGACGAACTCGGCCAATCCCGACCATCTGCGCGAACGCCCCGAGGTCTTGAAGTTCTACGCCACCAATCCCAAGGCCTACTTCAAGTTCGTCATCAGCCAGGAAGCCGATCTGGCGGAAGTCCTCGCCTTGCAAGAAAGATACGCCATCCCCAGCCGTCGTATCTACCTCATGCCGTGCGGCACCAGCGTGGCCGATCTGAACGCCCGCCAGATGCTCCTCGTCGAGACCTGCCAGCGCTACGGATTCAACTACACCGACCGCCTGCACATCCGCTTGTTTGGCGAAAAGCGTGGGGTGTGATCTAGCTGCTTCCTCATCTGCGTTAATCCGCGTCCATCTGCGGTTAAATCCCCTTCGGTCCAATTCCATTCTCGACACCTCCCCGCCCCCGCCTTAAAAAGCCCGCCGTCCCTGATGCATTTTATTGCCGTCCATTTGATTGAATTTGAACCGCTGCCTGCCAGCGGAGAGGAGTCGTGTTGAAAATAACCAAGGTTGAATAATTCCAGTTGTCCTATTCATTGCCTTAGCCGCTGAAACTGCCCTTCTGGGGCGGCGAACGCACCATCCTCAAACGCGACGCCATGTATATCCGCGTGACCACGGATACCGGCCTCAAGGGTTTCGCCCCCGGGCCAGCTCATGAACGCGCTGCGCAGGAGATCAAGGACATCATCGGCCCCTTCCTCATCGGCAAAGACCCGCGCCAGTGGGCCAGCTTCAATTTCGAGGCCGACTTGGAAGTGAAGAAGACCTATTACGCCGTCGAGATCGCCGTGCTGGATGTCGTCGCCCGCTTCGAGGGCTGCCCGCTCTCCGAGATCATCGGCGGACGCAAGCGCGACACCATCAAGCTCTACGGCAGCGCGGGCATGTATATGCCGCCGGACCAGTTCGCCGAGGAAGCAGCGGCCATCAAGGCCATGGGCTTCCCCGCTTACAAGATGCGACCGGCACTCGGCCCCGAAAAAGATATCGAGACGGTCCAAAAGATGCGCGCGGCGACCGGACCCGATTTCGGCCTGATGATCGACGCCCATTCTTGGTGGCGCATGGGTAGCAACAGCTACAATTACGACACTGTCCTCGAAGTCTCCAAGGCGATCGGCCAATACAATCCTACTTGGCTGGAAGAACCCATGCCGCCGGATGACCATGCCTCCTATCGCAAGTTGATGGCTGAAAAAGCCATCACTGTGGCTACCGGCGAACACGAACAGACCGAAGCTGGCTTCCTCGATCTCATCGACACCAAGGCCGCGCACTACATCCAGGCGGATGTCTGCTGCCAAGGCGGCGTCGCCATGGGCAAACGTCTTTTCGATGCTGTGGCCAAGGCCCAGCTCAAGTTCGCCTTCCATAGCTGGGGCACCACATTGGAAGTCCTCGCTGCCGCGCACCTTGGCATCTGCTGGAGTGAGGAAGTTGTCGAATGGCTCGAGTATCCCGTTTACGCAAACAACGGTCGCAAGGGTATGTATCCCTTCCCCACCGCCGATGAGATTCTCGCCGAACCGATGGAGATCCAGAACGGCTACCTCACCGTGCCCAAAGGCCCCGGCCTCGGCATCGAGGTAGATGAACGCATCGTGGAGAAGTATCCCTTCATCCCGGGACCATGGTCCTATTTTCGTATCGACAACCCGCCCGAAACCATCGCCGTCACCGGCGACCACAGTGTGAAGTGGGTGGAAGAAGAAAAGTGAATATTAGCTGATGGATCCGCTACTCATACTGTTCGTTGGAATCGTCGTCGTGGTCGGCGGCATCCTCGCCCTGCGTCTTCATGCGTTCCTCGCGCTCATCCTCGCCGCCTTGGTGGTCGGGGCCATGACCACGCAGCCAATGCTGGAGAATTACGCGGCGAGCAAAAAGATGTCCGTTGGGGAGACATCCAAGCTGACCAAGATATCCGTTGGCGAACGTGTCGCCGGTGAGTTTGGCAAGACTTGCGCGAGCCTGGGCATTCTCGTGGCGATGGCCGCCGTCATCGGCAAATGCCTCTTGGAAAGTGGTGCGGCGGAGAAGATCGTCCGCACCTCCATGCGGGCGGTCGGTGAGAAGAACGCGCCGTTCGCTTTCGCCACCAGTGGGTTCACGCTGGGCATACCCGTTTTCTTCGATACCGTCTTTTACCTCCTGATCCCCTTGGGGAAGGCCCTCGCCAGCCGCACAAAGCGCAACTACGCGCTCTACATCATGACCATCTCGTGCGGCACCACCATGGCCCACTCGCTCGTGCCCCCCACTCCGGGCCCGCTGGTGGTGGCTGACAAACTCGGTCTGGCGGTCGGCACCATGATGATCGCCGGCATCATCCTCGGCATCTTCACCACGGCTGCCGGGCTTGCTTACTCCTATTGGGCGAACGCCAAGTGGCCGCTGCCCGTTCGTGAATCCGGTGAGACCTCGCTCGCTGAACTGGAGAAGATGAACCAACGTGATGAACGCGAACTCCCGTCCTTCTTCTTTGCCCTTCTCCCGATCATCCTGCCGGTGATCCTCATCGGTGGCGACAGCCTCGTGAGCCAGCTCTGGGGCAAACTTCCCGTCGCCGACCTCACCTCGCTGCAATCCAGTCTGCTCTCGTTCTTCGGCACCTTGGGCGACAAGAACCTCGCGCTCGTCATCTCGGCGGCCCTCGCACTGGCGCTCATGGTCCGTTACAAGAAGCAGACTCGCGAACAATTCGGCGCGTCCATCCAGAGCGCCCTTGCCAGTGGTGGTTTGATCATCCTTATCACGGCCGCAGGTGGTGCCTTCGGCGGCGTCTTGCAACAGACCG
>CAZRGY010000119.1:0-10036 GCA_964599715.1 uncultured Verrucomicrobiota bacterium
CTGGCTGCCAGCATGTATGAGGAACTGCGTAATTACTCCGGAGAACAGGGATTTGTGCAGTATGAGGTGGCGAATTTCGGTCGCAACAAGCCGGTCCAAGGTGAAGTGCCGGAACGGATCCGCAAGCTGCAAGAACCAGATAGCGGGTTGCCTGGTGCGGGCGATCCGCTGATCCCGCTCTATGCCTGCCGCCACAATATCGCTTACTGGCGAGGGGCTGACTATCATGGTCTGGGGCCAAGCGCGACGGGTTATGTGAGTGGTGTCCGCACCAAGAACTGGTCGAATACTCAGTTGTATTGCGATCAATTGGAGAAAGGTCAGCGGGCGTTTGAATCCAAGGAGGAATTGCAAGGATTGCAGCGGGCGGGAGAGACGGCCGCTTTTGGATTGCGGATGACAGCTGGCTGGCCGTTGGCGGAATTCAAACTGCGAACGGAAAGGGAGCTGCCGGTGGATTGGGCCAAGGAGATCGATCAGTTGGTCAAGCTGGGCTATGCCCAACTGGAACAAGACCGCTTTCGCCTGACTCCGACGGGTTTGCGCTATGCCGATTGGGCGGCAGAGCTGTTTTTGCGATGATTGCATGAAATCTCTACTGCTGGAATTTGCCGGTCGCCTGATGAACTGTCCGGCGGCGCCATACTTTGAAGCAAGCGTCAGGGCAGAGGTGGAAACCATCTGTCGAGAGGAAGGGCTGGATTGCAAGCGGGACGCTTACGGGAATCTGTTGGTGACCTATCGCCAGGGCGGCAAGGCACGATTCCTAACACTGGCGGCGCACATGGATCACCCGGGGTTTGAGGTTTTGAAACGACTTGCGCCCAAGCGTTTGTTGGCCAATTTCCGTGGTGGGGTAGGAGATGCCTATTTCAAGGCCGGAGTTCCACTGCTTTTGTTGCCAGAGGGTGCGAAAGCCAAATTGGGAAAACGGGTCGGAAAGGCCAAGCGGTTTGAAATCATAACAGCGAAGCCGCTTGCGGATAAACCGGAATATGCGGTCTGGGATTTGGAGAGTTTTGCGGTTCGAAAAGGACTTATCCACGGGAGGGCATGTGATGACTTGATCGGCTGTGCGGCGATATTGGCCACACTAGCGCAGCTGAAGCGGCAGAAGGCAAAAGTGAATGTTCAAGGGATCTTGGCCCGGGCGGAGGAAGTTGGTTTTCATGGAGCCTTGATGGTGGCGGAGCAAAAGCTGATTCCGAAAAATGCACTGGTCGTCTCCTTGGAGACGAGCCGTGAAATGCCTCCGGTGAAGATGGGGCAGGGGGTGATTGTCCGCGTGGGGGATCGAAGTTCCATCTTTGACTCCAAAGCGAGCCGTTTTCTTTCTGAAATCGGGGCGGAACTGATCAAGCAGGATAAGAGCTATCGGTTTCAGAGAGCGTTGATGAGCGGAGGCACTTGTGAAGGCACCGCGTATCAAGAGTATGGTTATCAGACGGCGGCACTGTGTGTGGCCTTAGGCAACTACCACAATTGTGGAGCAGGTGACCGGATCAAAGCTGAGCACGTGAGTGTGACTGATGCAGAAGGAATGGTCACTCTGCTAGTGACTGCGGCCAAGCGGATGAATGATTTCGATGCTTTGGCGGGGAAATTGCCGGCTCGGCTCAAGGCTTTGACCAAGGAGGCTTACGGTGAGTTTAAACGGTTTGGGAAAGGTGCCTGTTAAGAAACACTGGTTTCTTCCTGCTCCAGCTCACCATCAGACTGTTCGAGCATGGCCAGCCGCTTGCGGGCTTTGTCAGCGGCTTGTGTTTTAGGATGCTCTTTGACGAGGCGGTTGAGGAGGTCGATAGCCTTGTCGGTCTGATTCAGTTTGCCTGAGTAGATGTTGCAGAGGCGAATGGCGGTCCAGCCCCAGCGATCCGGGCGGAGGCGCGATTTCAAGATCTCTTCAAGTTCCAAGGCGGCAGCCAGGTAGTTGCGAAGATCCTTCTCGTAAATCTCCGCGATGCGCAGGGCGGCATGTTGCTCGCGAGGGTTCTGCTGCACATAAAGGCGCAACAGGCGAATGCCCTCCAGATAGTCACCGGAGTTACAGGCGTGATCGGCCTGCTCGTAGAGTGCATTGCGAGCTGCATCGGCAGAGACCTCATCTTCATCGTAATACAAGGCTCCGGCGCGTCCGCCGATAACACCACTCAAATCCCGTCCCAGCAAAATCCCAAGACCGCAGAAGGAAAGAAAGAGGAGCGATCCGCTGGTGATCATCCGGGTGTAGGCGGCATCGATGGGGTTTTCGCGGGTAGTGCTGTCGTCAGAGATGGGCTGACGCGCTGCTTCACGGTCGTTAATTTCGCCATGGAAACGCAGAGTCAATACGCCAAACGCGACCGTAGCCGCGATGCATACCGCATATGCCAATATTTTCCAACGCCCCATACAACTTTTCTAGCCGTTTAAAGAATCACAATTGTCAGTTCAGTGACAGCAGCCATTTTGTGCTATTTTGCTCCTCCCACCTAGGTCAACAGGCTGACAACCGTAGCCGTCAGATAGCAGGCCAATAACCCGCCTATCATGGACCGGATGCCTAGCTGTGCAAGGTCTTTTCGGCGCTCCGGAACCAGTGCCCCAATGCCGCCAATCTGGATGGCGATGCTGCCGAAATTGGCAAATCCGCAGAGGGCATATGTGGCGATGGTGAAGCTGCGAGGATCAAGGGTGCCATGCTGGCTGGTCAGGGAGAGGTAACCGATGAATTCATTAAGCACAATGCGTTCGCCCATGATTTGGCCGACAGCGAGGCAATCCTTAGCGGGGACACCCATCAGCCAGGCGAATGGGGCGTTGAACCAACCGAAGATGGCTTGGAAAGTGACGGGCTGAAACGCTTCTGGAGGTGTAGATGAAAAATAGTGCTGTGGTATGGCGAGGAGATAGTTCGCCATGGCGACCAAGGCGATGAATGCGATCAGCATGGCAACAACGTTCAGTGATAGTTTTAGCCCGTCACTGGCACCTTGGCAAAGTGCGTCGATACTATTGGTGCTGGTCTGCTCGATATTGGCTTTGGCCCCAGCAGTCGTTTCACTGGTTTCAGTCTCGGGGAGCATGATTTTGGCAAGCATCATTGCTGCCGGGGCACTCATGGCGGAAGCTGCGAGAAGATGGCCAGCCATGTCCACGCGGCCTGCGGCCTCACCGAACGAAGTGTAAATCGCAAGAACGCCTCCAGCGATGGTTGCCATACCGCCAGTCATCATGGCCATGAGTTCACTCCGGGTCATGCGCAAGAGATAAGGTTTGATGACCAGTGGTGCTTCAGTCTGACCAGTGAAGATATTGGCGGCCATGGCGAGACTCTCACTGCCGCTGGTGCCCATCGTCCGTTGCATCACCCAAGCGGTGGCTTCAACGATTCTCGGCAGGATGCGCCAATGATAGAGCAGCGATGAGAGAGCTGAAACGAGGATGATTGTGGCGGTGATGGTGATGGCGAGGACGAAGGCGTTTGGTGGGCCGAATTTATCAGCCATCAAACCTGTGTCGGCCAAGGGGCCGAAGACGACTTTGGCTCCTTCATTGGCAAAGCCGATGAGCTTGGATACGGCCCTTTGGGCAAACTCGAAAAAAGCCCGGCCAAAGGGAGTCTTTAGAATCAAGACGGCGAAGAGCATTTGCAGTCCCAACCCCCAAAAGACAACGCGCCAAGGGAAGCGTTTGCGGTGCTCTGAGATGCCCCATGCCAGGGCGATGAAGGCCACCATACCGAGGAGGCTGATGAGCTTTTCCATGGGGGCACAGGCTAGGGGAGACGCGACTTAGCAGCAAGCACAGGGACCGGAAATCTCATGGGCAACCGCTTGTGCCAGGCGGGTCAGGTGTTTTTCCGGTTGGGCGAAGGCTTGCTTGGTGGTCACGAAACCGGGCGTCAATCCGCGAGCCATATCAAACAGACGATGGATGGCTGGGACATCATCCAAGTAACCGGCGAAGCCGATGCATGGGAGCTTCTTTTTCTTACATAGACGGGCGATCTCACCAACGCCCTTGCCCATGGTGGTGGAGCGATCAAGGGCACCTTCACCGGTGATGACCAGATCGGTTTTGGCCAAGTGCTTTCGTAATTGGCAATGCTTGGCAACGATCTCAAAGCCGGATTCCGGCTTGGCGCCCAGAAAGGCGAGCAAGCCATATCCCAGACCACCAGCGGCTCCAGCACCGGGAGTTTTGTCGAAATCCAAGGCGTGATCCCGCTTCAAGACTTTGACGAGTTGCTTCATGCAGGCGTCGGCCAGCGGGAAGTCTTCGGGGCGGAGGCCCTTTTGCGGACCATAGATGCGGCTGCATCCTTTGGGGCCCAAGAGCGGATTTTGGACATCAACGGCAACGGTGAGCTGCCGGAGAAGGCGACGCTTCTTGGGCGGGATGATCTTGGCTAACTGGTCGAGGCCGGTCCATTCACTGATGGGGGAGCCATCTTGGCGAAGGAATCTCCAGCCGAGGGCTTGGGCCATGCCGAAGCCAGCATCATTCGTAGCGCTACCACCCAAACCGACGATGCATTTAGTGGCGCCTTGTTTGGCAGCGGCGGCCAAAACATCACCCAAGCCGCGACTGTTCATCTGGAAGGGATGGAACTTACCCTTGGGTAACATGCCCAGACCGATGACTTTGGCTGATTCTACGATCGCGGTTTTCGATTTGGGTTCCCACTGCCATGGGGCTTGGTGAGGGCGTTGGGCGGCATCGCGAGTTTTCACGTGTTTCGTTTTTGCGCCGAGGGCTTGGCCGATGACTTCACCGAAGCCATCGCCGCCGTCACTCATGGGGAGCAAGGTCAGCACATCATGGTGACGGCCTTGTTGCCAGCCTTTGGCCAGGGCTGCGGCAACTAGGTGAGCCGTAAGGCTGCCTTTAAATTTGTCGGGGGCTATCAGTACGCGCAAGGACATGGCGGGCAATTAACTAGGGGATTTGGGTCCTAGCCAAGTGCAAATCTCGTCAAGCGAGCCAAGGCTGCCAGTTGACGGGCTGTAGAATGCATGGTTAGATACTGGCATCGGAACAACAAGTTTTGACTGAATATGGAAAAACCTAAAATTGTAGCGTATTTGAAGCCGTCCTGCGGCTGGAGCAACGGTGTGCGGGCGGTCATGCGCAAGTATGAGCTGTCTTACGAAGACCGGGATATCATCAATGACCCGATGCAGCGGCAGGAGATGATCGAGAAGTCCGGTCAGATGCTGAGCCCCTGTGTGGAAGTCAACGGCCATATGCTGCCGGACATCAGCGGTGAGGAAGTGGAAGCTTATCTGCTGGCGAACAACCTGGTGGGGGCAAATGACAAGACGCCCGATGCGCCGATCAACCAGCCCTGCGCGCATGAGATGCCGGCGGCTTTTCCGCTGAATTTCAAGCGTTAACAGCCCGATTTTTTACGAACGCGAAGGTGGGAACGCCTTCGCGTTTTCTTTTGCCTTGGACCCCTTTTCAGGATTATGCCTTAGCAAGGTGCTGGCGGAATAGGCGGAGCCAAGCACCGAGATTGCGCCATTCGTAATGGGACACGACGAGCAGCGGGCCAATGCAGCCAGTGACGAGCTAGAGCAGGGTTCATTTGAACGTCTGTTCGATCTCTCGCTGGATATGATGTGCGTCGTCGGGAAGGACGGGCACTTCCGCAAGCTGAACCGGGCGTGGGAACGGGTGCTGGGCTGGCGGCGGGAGGAATTGCGGGCGAAACCCTTCATCGAGTTTGTCCATCCGGGTGACCGGGGCCAGACGAGGGAGATGTTCCAAAGCCAAGCCCAAGGGCGGGATGTCGTCCATTTCCAAAACCGTTACATTTGTAAGAACGGCAGTTATCGCTGGCTTTCCTGGACTTCTCCGGGAGCGCGCCAGGACAGTGATGACCTTTATTCCATCGCCCGGGACATCACCGACCAGAAGGTCAATGAGGATGCGCTGATGCTGGTGGCCAAAACGACGGGTTTTCGCGGGGATGATTTTTTCCAGACACTGGTCCAGCATCTGGCTAAATCGCTGCAAGTTCGGTGGGCGATGGTGGGGGAATTTGCCGGGCGTCCGCCGGATCGCGTCAAGATGCTCTCATTTTGGAACGGAAAGGAGCATGGCGAATGTAACGAGTATGCCTTGGCCGGAACCCCCTGTTCGGTGGTGGTGCGGGGGGAGATATGCCTGTACCCGCGCGCGGTGCAGAAGGCGTTCCCCGATGATGAGCCCTTGAAGCAGTTGGGGGTGGAGAGCTACATGGGGTTGCCACTGTTGGATCGGTCAGGGAAACCGCTGGGGCTGCTGGTGGTGATGGATGACAAGCCCATGCCGGATGAGTTGGCCAAGAGGACCATTCTGGAGATTTTTGCCCAGCGGGCGGGACTGGAACTGGAAAGGCAGCGGAGCGAGGAGCGGCTCTATCTGGAGAGTTCTTTCCGCGAGATGGTGATCGATAATGCCGGGCAGGGCATTTGTGTTTGCCAACAGATACCGGAGCATCCGTTCATCCACTTCACGGTCTGGAACCAGCGGATGCGGGAGATCACCGGCTACACGCTGGACGAAATCAACCGATTGGGCTGGTATCAGACGGTCCACACCGACGAGGAGACACGGCGGCGTTCCGTGGCGCGGATGCGGCAGATGAAGGCGGGCGTGGAATTGAACGCGGAGGAATGGGAAATCACCAGCAAGGATGGGGTGAAGCGGCAGTTGCTCATCACCACGCGTAAGATCAGCAAGCCGGACGAGGCCATCCGGATACTGTCAGTGATGCAGGATATCACGGAACACAAGGCGGCAGAACGAAAAGCCCGGCAGAGTGAAGCCATTCTGCGGGCGGCCTTCGACCATGTGCCGTTCGATTTCTGGATCATGGATCAGCAGGGACAGCATGTTTTACAAAATGCGGTCTCCAATAAGTTCTGGGGCGAGCTTTCCAAGCGTCCGCCGGAGGAATGGTCAGTCTCTGAAGAGGTCCGAAAGAAATGGCAGGAGAATAATGAGCGTGCCTTGCGAGGGGAAGTGGTGCTGGGTGAAGTCCACTATGAGCATCAGGGCAAAGCGCACTTCTTTTACAATATTCTTGCCCCCATCTGGGTGGAGGGGCAGCAGCAGGGGTATCTGGGAGTCAATATCGACATCTCGGACCAGAAACTATCTGAAGCTGCCATGCGGGCGAGTGAGCGGCAGTTGCTGGCATTTGTAGACAATAGTCCGGCTTTGATCTTCATTAAAGACCTGGAAGGCCGTTACTTGCTGGTTAACTCGAGATTTGCGGCTGCATTCGGACTTAAGCGGGAGGACATCCAAGGCAGATTTGACAAGGATTTTTCGACTCCCGAGGAATTTGAAAAGTATCGGGCCCATGACCGCCGTATCATGGAAAGTGGGCAATCACTGGAGAGTGAAGAGTGGGCTACGCTGCCGGATGGGCCGCACTGTTACATGGTGTCGAAATTTCCGCTAACGGATGCAGCCGGAAAAGTAACTGGATTTTGTGGGATAGCGACAGATATGACGGACCGGCGAAAGGTGGAAGATGCCTTGAGGCGGTCGGAAAAGCGCTACCGGCAACTGGTTGAGTCGGCGCGGGATCTGATCTTCACGCTCTCTCCTGAAGGAATTGTGTTGTCGCTGAATAACGCGCTGTCCCAAGCTACGGGTTGGGTGGTGGATGACTGGCTAGGCAAGCATTACTCGGAGACGTTGCCGGAGGAAGCAAGGGAAGAGGCTGAGATCCAGTTTGCGCGGGCGTTGACGGGTGAGCGGATGCCATTATTTGAACTGCCGCTCAATACCAAGGATGGCGGAGTAATCACTATGGAGGTGACCATCACACCGCTTATGGAAGGAGATAAAGTGGTCGGCCTTTTCGGTGTGGGGCGTGATGTCACGGACCGCAAACGGATGGAGAGCGAATTGCGCCAGTTGCAAAAGATGGAGTCGGTGGGACAACTGGCCGCTGGCGTGGCCCATGATTTTAACAACATCCTGACGGTCATCCAGGGGAACACGTCTTTGCTCCTGGCCAATCAGCCAGAACCCGGGCAACAGGATTTGCTGGATCAGGTGTTGGATGCCAGCCAGCGAGCGGCAAATCTGACCAAGCAGTTGCTGGCCTTCAGCCGTAAACAGGTGCTGCAACGGAAGCAGATGAACCTGAATGAGGTGAGCAGCCAGATGACGCAGATGCTGGATCGCATCTTGGGTGAGGATATCACGCTTGAGTTTCAGTACGACACGGATCTGCCCTACATCAAGGCGGATATCAGCATGATCGAGCAGGTGATCCTGAACCTGGCAGTCAATGCGCGTGATGCCATGCCCAAAGGTGGGTATTTGCGGATTAGCACGGAAGCAGTGACGATCGATGCTGCGTATTGCCGCCAACAGCCACAGGCTACGCCGGGAGAGTTTGTACGACTGAGCGTGTCGGATACAGGTTCGGGGATATCACCAGAAAATTTGGCGCTCATTTTTGAGCCATTCTTCACCACCAAAGAATTCGGCAAGGGGACAGGGCTCGGTTTGGCGACGGTTTACGGGATTATCAAACAGCATCAAGGTTGGGTCGAGGTGGACTCAACTATCGGAAAGGGAACTGTCTTCCGGATGTATCTACCGGCTGTGGAGGCTGTTACTCAGGTGAAATCAGAGACAGCAAAGTCAACGCCGCCAGATAAAAAAGGATTTGAGACAATTCTAGTAGTAGAGGATGACGGGATGGTGCGGCGGATGTTGGAGACGATGCTTTCCATGGGCGGCTATAACATTCTTTCAGCAGCCTCCGGGGCCGAAGCGCTGCAAGTGTGGAAGACCCATGGCAGCAAGGTGAACCTGCTGCTGACCGATATGGTGATGCCTGGAGGGATCACGGGAAAAGAGTTGGCCGAGGAGCTTCGACTGGAGCGACCAACCCTGCGCGTGTTGATCAGCAGCGGGTATTCAAGCGAGCTGGTTTCCGGTGGTGAGGCGTTGCCGCCTAAGACTTGGTTTCTCGCCAAGCCGTATACGCCGAGTGAACTGCTACAGAAAGTGCGATCTTCGTTGGATGATTGAGCAGAAACTCAGCCTCAGCAAAGGAGGCAGGGGACGGTGGTGTTTTTAGATGCCAGGATGACACAAACCATCGCAGTTTTTGAAGGTCTTGAGCCTGTTTGATGTCGATGCTCAACGGGTTTTGATGAGGGGGTTTTTATTGTTAAAATTATTTGACGAATGGGTGCCTACAGGCGAAGATTATTGAGGTCGTGAAATCGGCCAAATGAGGACCAAGGAACCTCAAAAGCCCCTGATAAGGCAAAGCGATGTGGAGTCGTGTCTTTACGTGGGGAAAAATGATAAAAAGGAGGGATTATGGAGCGGAATACAAGGGAAGCATCGAACATGGAAAGCCCGTCATTGAATGTCGAATATGGGAAATCGAGGACGAGGACGAGAACGACGGCGAGGGCGATTACAGGAGTGAAAAAAGTTCTCGCGTGAAAGAGAGGGTTTACGCAACATGCGCCCTTCGATTCCGCGGTTGCGGCCGTGCTGACAATGAAAGCTAAGATCATCATCACTCCGAAAAAGGCTGTTCTCGACCCACAAGGTCAGACGGTAGAACGCGCGCTGGCCCATATGGGTTATCAAGGCGTGGGTAAAGTCCATGTGGGCAAGTACCTCGAGATCGAGGTAGAGGGCGACAAAGCGACCCTCGAGAAGCAGCTCGATGAGGCTTGCCACAAGTTCCTGAGCAATCCTGTCATCGAGGATTACAAGTTGGAGATCGTGGACTAACCGAGCGCCATTCAGCCCTGACTGACCATGAATTTTGCGGTGCTACAATTTCCGGGTTCGAATTGCGATCAAGACTGCGTGCACGTTTTGAAGAACGTGCTGGGTCATTCGGCCAAGCTGGTCTGGCACAAGGACACTTCGCTCGGCGAAGTGGATGCCGTGTTGGTGCCGGGCGGGTTCAGCTACGGCGATTACCTACGCACCGGTTCCATCGCCCGGTTCAGTCCGGTGATGCAAGCGGTGCAGCAATTCGCCGCCAACGGCGGTCATGTCCTGGGTATCT
>CAZRGY010000120.1:0-9965 GCA_964599715.1 uncultured Verrucomicrobiota bacterium
AGAAGCCGTTGCGCACGGCCAACAATTATTACGAGGATACCGCGCAGAGCCGTCATGCGTTCCTGGATGCGGACAAGCTTGAGCGCATGCATCAATTGGAAGGCAAGTATGAAAAGCTGGGCGGAGCGATGGCGCGAGATACGGGGTATAAGAGCGAGTCGGCACGCCAGCAGATGCTGGCGGAGATGCGGACATTCATGACCCCTGAGGAGATCTTCGAATACGAGATACGCACCTCGAATCTGGCCAAGCAACTGCGGAATTCGCTCAAGTCAACGGGTCCAACGGAAGCGGAATTCCGGGAGATTTTTGCCGCCAATTATGAGGCGCATCAATTGAGTGTCTCAGGCAAAGCGGAAGCGCAGGAAGTCCAGGCGGCCAAGCAGAAGGCCACTGAGGCATTGCGAAACACTTTAGGAGAGGAGCGCTATACGGAGATGCAGCGCAACCAGGATTATGGCTATCGGCAACTCATGGCCGGAAGCAGTTTCCTGGGTTATGACAAAGCCGCTGCGTTGCGCGTTTACGGGATGCGTGAAGATGTGCAGAAGGCCGTGCAGAACTTGCAGGCAAATGCGGAGCTTTCACCGGAAGCCAGAGCCAGGGCGGTCGCAGATATCCAATTGGCGACAGAGAAGCGGATTCAGTCCGAGTTGGGGGCCTCCGGGGCCAAACAATATCTCAAGTATGGAGGCTCCTGGTTGCGCAGTTTAACTGTGGATCGCGTGCAAACTTTCAGACCATGAACATCAATCTTATCATCGTCCTATCGCTTGGGCTGAATGCCGTTCTCGCCGGAGGTGTGGTGAAGGCGTTGGGTTCGAAGCCATCATCACCCACCACGGAAGTAGCAGATAAGTCCGCTGTTGCCGTTCCGCAGACGACGCCCCAGCCTGCGGCTAGATCGGCGGAGACGGTGGTGATTCAGGTGCCGCCTGAACCGTTCCATTGGCGGATGCTGGAGTCGGAGGATTACCGGCAGTATGTGGCCAATCTGCGCAGCATCAAATGTCCGGAACAGACCATCCAGGACATCGTATATGCAGATCTGGAGCGGTTGCTGGCCAAAAAATTCCGGGCAGTGAACATCAAGTATAAGATCAACCGCGATAACGCGAGTTCGGACTATTGGAAATCGGATGAAGAGTTCTTGCTGGCCAAATACGAACGGGACAAAGAGGGGCGCAAGGTGCATGAGGAACGGCGTGAGGCGTTGATCGAGTTGTTGGGCATGGATGTTGAACAACAGCGGCGCGCGCGCCTTGGATTGGCAGAGTTTGACGTTACGGTGTATCCGTTCTTGAACACGCGGGAGATGGCGGCCATCCGTGATGTCTGGGCTGAGTTCCGGGAAAAGGAAACCGATGCCCGGCGAAAGTTCTCCGGCTACATGGGGCCGGAAGTGATGGCAGAGTTTCACAAACTTTCGTTGGAACGGCATGAGGCGGCGTTGAAAGCGCTCTCACCTCAGAAGATGGAGGAGTGGATGCTACGGGTCTCGCACACGGCCAACCTGATGCGCGGTTCCTTGGGCGCCTTCGGGGCCAACGAGCAGGAATTCCGGGCGCTACACAAGCTGGAGTATGATCATTACTTGAAGATCGGGCCTTATGCCTACATGGGCATGAGGGATCCGGACGACTTGGTGGCGCAGGCGCGGATAGCAGAATCGCAAAAGATCAAGGATGCCGCCATCCGGCAGGTGTTGGGTGAACAAAGATACAGCGAGTATGTGATGGCGCAGGACCGCGATTTTAAGAACGTGTATGAATTCGCCAACAATAGCGGATTGGGCCGGGAAACGGCGGTGCAGGTTTACCAGATGAAACAGGCGAACGACGCCGAACTGGCCCGCATAGCCGCCAACCAAACGCTCGCGCCAGAGCAACGACAGCAGGCAACCTTGGAAATCCAACAAGCAACGGCGAAGGCCGTCAAAGGCTTGTTGGGGGAACAAGCCTATGGTCGTTTCCAGATGGGGCCGGGCCGCTGGCTTCAGGGCTCATCATCTGCCACACTGCCACCAGGAGCAGTCATCCTGCCCAATGGGACCATCATCATGAAGAAGCAATAGATCGATGTGCATAGTGATTGAGATTACTGCTTGCCGCGCGAGGAATGTGGAGGATGATTAGGGATATGCCTTTCAATCTGTCTCATATCGCGTCCAGGCGACGCGTGTGTGTGCTGTCCGTGTTGGCCGGTCTGTGCCTTGGTGTCACCGTGGTGACTGCAGAGGAAGAGAGCGGGCCGCTAGCAGGGCACTCCATGCACGGTGACGCCTTCAACGAGGGACCGCGGCAGAAGGCCTTCTTGATGGGGCAGACGGGGCGGGTCCATTTTCCCATCACCACCAAATCGGCGAAGGCCCAGAAGTTTTTCGATCAGGGCATCGGGCAGTTGCACGGCTTTTGGTACTTTGAAGCGGAGCGTTCCTTCCGGCAGGTGGCGCTGCTGGATCCAGATTGCGCCACCGCATACTGGGGCATGGCGATGGCCAATGTGAATAATGCCAAGCGGGCACGGGGCTTCCTGGAAAAGGCTGTCTTTCTGCTGCCACTGGTCAGCGAGCGCGAGCAGCAGTGGATCGGGGCGCTGGCCGAATACCGCAAGGAAGACAAGCGTGATGACAAGCAACGCCGGAAGGATTATCAGGCCGCGCTGGAGAAGCTGGTCGCACAATGGCCGGATGACATCGAGGCGAAAGCCTTCTGCGCCCTGCAGTATTGGGAAAACAACAGCAAAGGCGTGCCGATGGGCGACAAGCAAAAAGTGGAGAAGATGCTCAACTCCGTGCTGGCCGCCGAGCCTTTGCACCCGGTGCATCACTATCGCATCCACCTGTGGGATGACGCCAAGACGGCGACCAACGCCTTGAACTCGGCGTCGCGCAACGGCTTCACGGAGCCGGACACCGCGCACATGTGGCACATGAGCGGCCATACCTATTCCAAGTTGCACCGTTATTCGGAAGCGGCATGGCAGCAGGAGGCAAGTGCGCGCACGGATCACGCCTACATGATGAAGAACCGCGTGATGCCGGACCAGATCCACAACTTCGCTCACAACAACGAATGGCTCATCCGCAATCTCAATTTCATCGGTGCGGCGGATCGGGCCGTGGATCTGGCGAAGAACATGATCGAGCTGCCGCGCCACCCAAAGTACAATACTCTGAGCAAGGGCAGTGCGAAATATGGCCACCAGCGGCTGATTGAAACGCTGGTCCGCTACGAGTTGTGGGAGGAACTGGCCGCCTTGGGCCGGACGACGTATCTCGAACCCTTGGATAACACGGAACAGGAGGTACGCCGGTTACGTGGACTGGGCACGGCGGAGTTTAATCTGAACGATATCGCCGCTGGCAAGGCGCGGCTCGCGGCACTGGAACGGCTCAAACCGCAGATCGAAGAGGAGGTCAAAAAGAGCGCCAAAAAAGACAGCAAGAAAACGGAAGACAAACCGCCGGCTGAGGAGGAGAAAAAAGCGGGCGATGCTGGCAAGGAGAAGGCCAAGGCCGCCCCTAAACCGGACAGCCGGATTGTCGCCGTGGGCAATGCCATCGCAGAATTGCAGGGTTGGGTGGCGCTGAAAGCCGGTGATGCCAAGGGGGCGCGTGAGGCTTTTGCCCGGGCAAAAGATTTGCCGAAGGAACGCCTGTCCCAGATCGAATGGCTGCTGGGCGATACCAAGAAGGCGGAGCAACTGGCGCTGGAAGCGGTGAAGGGAGCGACCAATCAGGTGCAGCCTTTGGCGCACTACGTGGACATCGCCTACCGGAACGGCCAATGGAAGGAAGCCTACGACGCGTTTTATCGTCTGCGTGATCTTGGTGCCGAAATCGATCTTACCGCACCGGTCTTCCAGCGGTTGAAGCCCGTGGCGGCTGATCTGAAACAGGGGACAGACTGGCGGCCGGATCTGAAACGGCCGGCGGATTTTGGCAAACGCCCCAGCCTGGCTTCACTCGGGCCGTTCCGTTGGGAGCCGACGGCGGCACCAGCATGGTCACTCCCGGATGCCGAGAACCGGTCATTGACATTGCGGCACTACAAAGGCCGGCCGGTGATCGTCATATTTTATCTTGGTCATGGCTGTCCGCATTGCATCGAGCAGCTCGTGGCCTTCGCACCCATGACCGAAGAGTTTGCCCGGCATGGCATCTCATTGGTGGCCATCAGCACGGACTCGGTGGACGGGTTGAAGGAGACGGCGAAGAAAGCCTCCGCCAACGGCGGGTTCCCCTTTCCCTTGCTATCGGACAAGTCGTTGCAAGTCTTCAAGGCTTACCGGGCGTACGATGATTTTGAATCGCAACCGTTGCACGGCACCTTCCTGATTGATGGTGCCGGGGAAGTCCGCTGGCAGGACATCAGTTACGAGCCGTTCACGGCGGCGGATTTCCTGTTGGCCGAGGCGCAACGTCTGTTGGGCAAGGTGCGAAATCCGGTGCTTGCGGCCAGTCCTGCCGCGGCGAAGGAAGGCGGCGAATAGCCTCCGCTCAGGCCGTCACTTCCGCCGCGGTCTGGCGTTGCAGCTCGCGGTATTTGCGGGCGTGGTCGAAGTATTCCACGGCGACCATATAGCCCACACAGCTCGCAGCGCCGCAGTTGCAGGGGTAGTCCTTGTATTCTTCGAGATCGAAGCCGTAGTTGTAAGTCAGCTCTTCCCCGGCCTTGATGTCCTTGATCGCCAGAATCCAGATGTGCTCATCATCGTTCTCTGACTCACAGTTCGGCTCGCAACTGTGGTTGATGTAACGGGCCGGGTTCCACTCCACGTTGCCGTTGATGTCATGCTCGTCGTTCAGCGTGAAGACGTAGACATTTCCGCTCTCGCACTGGTTCAGTGACTCGGCCTTGCTGAGGAGGGGACCGACGTATTCGATCACGCGCTCACCCTTGCGGATGTCGCAGGCGGCAAAGCAGCCGGTGTCATGGATGCCAGACTTGCGCACCTCCACGCGGGAGGCATCGACGGAGGTTTCAGTCGTCATGGGTATGAGCTTTTTCTTCGCCACAGCCGGTTCGGTTAGCAGTTCCGGCCTTCCGGCTCAATCCGAAAAAAGGTTTATCGAAAAAAAGACGACCTCTCGAGGCTCAGCGTTGCTGGTCCTTTAGGTGCTGGAGCACCGCATTGCGCATCGCGGCCGAGGCCTTGGGGGTGTTGGTATGTCCGGCCTTGATGTCGTGGAAGATGGCTTTTTCCCCGGCGTAATTGTTGTAGGTGGCGAAGACGCTGGTGGGCGGGCAGGTGCTGTCGATGAAGCCGACCGTGAAGATGGCTCCAGCTTTGGACCGGGTGGCGAAATTCATGCCGTCGTAGTAGCGCGCAGCTACGAGCGCCTTGGCATCGGGTTTGCCGTCGGCTCCTGTGGGCACGATCTTGGGCCAGCCACTGATGCGGTTGACGATCGCTCCCGTATGATCGCACATGGCTGGCACACCGGCGGCGATGAAGGTCACTCGCTTGTCCAAGCCTGCGGCAGCGATGGCTTGAGCCCCACCCTGACTGCTACCATAGACCACCACCGTGCGCCCATCCCATTCCGGTTGGGCGGTGAGGAAATCGATGGCGCGGACGAGTCGCAGATACATGCCGAGGAAATAGATGGTGTCCCGGGAATCATTGCCGCGCGTGCGGTAATCCTTCAGCTCTCCATTGGCGAGATCGCTGTAATACTTTGCCGGGTTGCCATTGGGCAGACCGTGGGCGTTGATGTCCAAGGCCAGCAATCCTTGATTGGCCCAACCGACAGGACCACCGAGGCTGGCACTGCGTACACCTGCACCGTGCACAGTGAGGATGGCAGGCAGGCTCTTCGGCTTGGCCCCGACAGGCCGCGCGAAGTAACCAGAGACCGGGGCGCCGATACTGCCGACTTGCAGATCGAAGCTCTCCACGTCCTTGTTGGTGGACTTCACCAGAGTCAGCTTGGCATCCATCGGGACCTTCGCCAGTGCCGCCTTCTTGGTCTGCCAGAAGGCGTCGAAATCATCCGGCACCGGCATGCTGGGTTTGATCTGTTCCGGGTCGAAACCGGCTCCGCCCATAGCCGTGACGCTGGTCTTATTCGTCACATAAGTCGCGCGACAGATGAGAAAGCCCGGTTCATCCAGTTGACCGCTGACGGTGGCTTTGCCATCCACCAGCTTCGCTTTGCCTGATTTGATCGGCGGCACGCCGTCTTTGCTGAGGGTCCAGGTGATCTCCACATCACTGACCGGCTGGTCGGCGAATTCCAATCGCAGTTGGAAACTGGCCGCTTCTCCCTGCCGATATAGCGCGTTCGCATGATCGGTATCCACCGACAGGACATACTTGGGGGCAGGTTGCTTGTCTTGTGCACTGAGGCTCAACGAGCCACCGATAAACAGCGCGGCAGCCAGACAGAACAGACGGATCGAAGTGGAATTCATGCGGTGCCGATTTCAGATGGTGCAGGCCGATTGGGCAAGTGGAAAACGGCTAGATGATTCGTACAGTATCTATCAGCGCGAATTCAGCGGCTACTACACAATCCGCCTGTCGTTGTAGCCGCTTTCACATTGCGCGGAATGGGGCTAGCGGTCACTCTACTGGGGTAAATCGAACATGGAGACAAGGTTATGATCACACCCCCGAATTGGAAGTTGCCGGAATCGATCCGTAAACGTCTGGGCCAGTCGAGTTATGGCCGTCAGCGCGCCATTGTGGAGGAAGGACACTTGCTGATTGTCTTACACAAACCGCCGGGACCGGATCAGGATAATCGCGAGGGCGTACTTTACTGGCGCAGCCCCACGGGTGAATGGCAGAGCAGCGCGGGTGGTCCGGGCTTGGGTTCATTGAAGACGCACGTCCAATCCTACATGGACATCGAGGCCAGGCTGGCCAAGGAGTATGATCTGGCCATGAGTGCCGGTCAGTTGTTCGATCTGGTGGAAGCCCTCACTCCGCTTGCCCGCGCGGCTCGGAACATGCACCAGGCATTGCAACATGCGCGTGAAGCGGTGAAGGGTGACACGGCCCTGATCGATGTCCGCGATCTGGCGTATGAAGCAGACCGCAATATGGATCTGCTCCTGCAAGACGTGCGCAACGCCATCGATTACAAGACGGCGCGGGAATCCGAGGAACAGGCGCGTTTGGGTAAAGAGGCTTTGCAAGCCAGTCACCGTTTGAACATTTTGGCTGCCCTCTTTTTGCCGCTGACCGCCATCACCAGCCTGTTCGGGATGAATTTCCCCTCGGGTATTCCAGCGAATGGTCCAGCAGTATTCTGGCTCGTCTTCGCGGGCGGTGTGATATTGGGTTTCTTCGTGAAGGCCTGGATGCTCGGCCTGTCCACCGAGAGGAAGCGCGACTGAGTGAAATTAAACGGTCGTATCCCGATGCGTGGGCTGCGGCTTGCCGGGACGGAAAGCTTCGAGATGTTCCTGTTTGCTGCTCAGGCCGGAAAACCCGGCGAACGTTTCGGCCACGGCTTCGGCCAAGAGCGACTGCAGAGCTTCCGGTGCCGCTTCCGCTCGCATATTGATAGTCAGGTGAGCGTCGGTGAAGGGTTCCTCCAGTTCCATGGAAAGTTCCGGCACGTAATCATTCCGCACCAGGTTCAGCACCGCCAATTCACCGAGGCCATCCTCCGGTTCCAGCGTCATCTTGAAATGCGCCACTTCACCTCCGGCGGTGATGAGCTTCCGGCGCACTGTCTCGGCCAATTGCCGTAGCAATTCATTGGCGTCCACGCCGGTCTTGGTCTTCAGCGTGTAGGCGGCATTCAGCCAGCCCAACAGCGCTTCCCCATCGGCATACACTTCATAGTCCACGCTCATCACCGCACGAGGTGTCTGCGTGGTCTCCGTCAATTCCTTGAACCACTCTTCAAGTCCTTCTCCCGTGCGTGCGGAGATCATCATGACCTTCGCCAAAGGATAATTCTCCGCCAGGGTTTTACTGAGGATATCCAGTTTCTCGGTGGAGAGCAGGTCGCTCTTGTTGATGACGATGATGTCCGCTTCTTCCAATTGTTTGCGGTAGATGTATTCCACCTTTTCCGAGAAGCGGCTCCCTTGCTCCAGGCCGAGCACTCGCTCAGCCCGGATGGGATCCACCAGCACGCTGAGCGGGGCGATGGTGTAATCCTCGCCATATATGCGGCGTAAGGGATACGTGACTGTGGCCACCAGATCGGTGCAACTGCCCACCGGTTCCGCGATGAAAACCTCTGGCAAAGTGCGCTCAGTAAGGCGGTTCGCCGCTTCCACCAGTGAATTGAAACGGCAGCAGAAGCAACCGCCCGAGATCTCTTCCACCTCAAAATCTTGCGAAGCGAGCAACGCCGTATCCACCAATTGGCTGCCTTGGTCGTTGTCGATCAACCCCACCCGCAGTCCCAGATTATCGTCCAGCCAGTGCGCCAGCTTGAGCACCGAGGTGGTCTTCCCAGCTCCGAGAAAGCCACCGATCATGATGTAACGTGCCTTGAGTGCGGGAGCGGTTTGGGTGGTTTCCATAATTTTCGATACAACCTGTCTGACGGACTTGCGAACAGTCTAATTCACTCAACGCACAGATACAACCAACCTGTTCGCTTTACGCCGGAAAATTCTCACCGCTGACGGCCTATTCTTTCTGTGGCGAGATCACGCCATTCAATAGCCCACCGTGATTGCCACCGGTCCATGAACCGGAGTACGTGTTTTCAAACACCATCACCCGTGCGGAATACACCCCGCCACCCGGCACGGGCACATTGTCCACGATGATCACCGCCGTATCTCCTGCCCATTTCACCTTGATGGGGATGGGTGCCACGATATCGCGTTTGCCATACTGGATGCGCGTGGTGATCACCCAGTCATCGCCGCTCACCTTGCCCACACTTTGGATGGTGTATTTGTCCTCCTTCTCAGGGCCCATTTCGCCATCCTTCACGGAACACCAACGCCCGGCCATGATGCACTTGGTCATCGTGGTCTTGAACTTCGCTTCCAGCTCTTCCTGAGTAGTCTTTGATTTCGCGGGGGCGGTAGTCTCGGTTTTCTTGGCGTCTTGCGTATAGCCTGAGTGATGGAGGCACAGACCGAGAATCAAAGTCCAAAGCAGCATGGATGACTTCATAGTGTGGTTTGGGTTAAGCATTTTTAGCAGCTTGGTTCAAAATGGTTCTCGAAGCATTAAAGCTCACAATGCCGTTTCCGTCCACTTCATCCCGTGCGCGTCGGCCACCGCTTTGCAAGTCACCTCGCCGGCCTTGATATTGATGCCGCCCTTCAATTCCGGTTGTAACTGACAGGCTTCTTTGAGTCCGTGATCGGCCAGCAGTTCTACATATCGGTAGGTCACGTTGGTCAGTGCTTGCGTGGCGGTCCGCGCATACGCAGCCGGCATGTTCGCCACGCAATAATGCATCACTTCTTCCTCCACGAAGACCGGGTCATCATGTGTCGTGGGCCGGGAAGTCTCTGCGCAGCCGCCTTGGTCGATGGCGATGTCCACCAATACACTGCCCGGTCGCATGCGTTGGAGCATCTCACGCCGGATCAGTTTGGGCGCCTTCGCCCCGGGCACCAGCACCGCTCCAACCAGCAAGTCCACACTGGGCAACAGGTCCATCAGATGCGCCTCGCTCGAATACAACGTGTGCGCCGAGTGCAGCGTGATGTCCAGATAGTGCATCCGTTCCAAATCCACCTCCAGAATGGTCACATCAGCACCGAGGCCACCCGCCATGCGCGCGGCATTGATGCCAGCCGTGCCACCGCCGATCACTACCACCTTGCCCGGCAATACCCCGGCTACTCCGCTAAGCAGCACGCCATTTCCCCCGCGATGCTTGGAAAGAAAATACCCGCCCATCAACGCCGACATACGCCCGGCGATCTCACTCATCGGTTCCAACAAGGGTAATCGCCCACGGACGTTCACAGTTTCGTAAGCGATGCCGGTTGCGCCTGATTTTAGCAATCCCTCCGTCAAGTCCC